>CAYFTY010000956.1:0-2217 GCA_964346045.1 uncultured Bradymonadales bacterium
GACATTTGCGTTCCGGGCGAGTGCTTCACACACCTGTCGAATGGTCTCACCGCCGGTGACGATGGAGTTCGAAAAGGGCACGATTCCCGAGGTTCCCGTGATGATATTGCCATCGATGGTCACGACCGCGATCTCGCGCGGATTGCCCCATCGCTCCTGCCTGGAGAGCGGATCCTCGTATTCGTCCTCGAGCACGACCGAGCCGTAGCGGTCACGCAGCGTGTCCTGCAGTTCGTCCGGATAGACGACAGCGTCGACGAATCCTGCTTCGAGAGCTTCATCCGGAAAGAGGGGGGCATTTTCGAGTGCTTTGATGACCTCGTCTCGCGTCTTGTCGCGATCATCTGCAATCGACTGTGTCGCTGTGGTGTAGAGTGAATCTACGATCGCCGTAATCTGCTCGCGAGCCGGCTCGGATTGCGAATCACGGACGAGGGCCTCCGGAGCTGATTTATAGTCGCCAATGCGGATGAACTCGGCCTGGATTCCGACCTTTTGAAGAAGTCCGCGATACGAGACGAAGCGCGCCTGAACGCCGCCTGGCTCGAAAGGTTCGGTAGGATAAAGCCATATCTCCTCAGCGGCGCTGGCCAGCGAGTATTCGCGAAGGCTCGCGTTCGAGAGGTAGGCGACTGTTTTCTTTCCGTTGGTCCGCAACTTCTCGATGGCGCGCCTGATCTCCCAGGTCTGGCCGTATCCAAAATCGGTATTGCCCCCCACCAGCACGACTCCGGCAATGCGTTCGTCATTGGCGATATCCTCGAGGGTTTTGATCACTTCGAGAAAGCTCCGAGATTCGGGGGCGAAAAATCCCAGAGTCAGTGCACTCTCCGAGGTCGGCTTATTGAGGTCGACTTTGACCCAGCGCCCCCCGAAATCGAATAGACTCCGGTCCTTATTTGGCGAGATCCAGTGGTATGCCGAGAGCGACGCGTATTCTGGATTCTCGGTCGAGGTACGATCGAATACGGGCGCGTAGGCAGCGCCAAGCCCCCGTAGAGATACCTCGAGCCCCGCCCACAGCGCGTCCCATTCGACGTTTCCTTCCTCGCCGCGCTGATCAATGGCGAAGGTGGCATTTCCGAAGACTTTCAGACCGTCGATAGGCTCGATCAGGAGCCGGGGAGTCCATGCCCAGACTTGCTCGTGTTCCAGCCAGTCGAACGAGTTGTCGAGAATGAGCCTGCCGTCGAGGAGACGTACCGCGACGGCGCCACTGAAACGGCGAGGAAGCGAGACGCCCTCGGCGATGAAAGGTGCGTTGATGTCACGCGCCATGAAACCGATTCCGACGAACTCGCCGAGACGAAGCTGCCAGCCGATATCCCACGAGCCGAGGTCGTCGATGCGCTCGGATCGGTCGCTTCCGAACCAGTTGTAATTCAGCCCGATCGAAAAAGCGCGGGGGTTCGCAAGGGCAAAACCGAATGTGTATTTGCGATATTCGTCGAGGAGAATGCCGGCGCGCGGCTTCTCGAGGAATTGTGCCGAAAAACCGGCCCCGACGTACTGGTTTCCGGCACCGAGGAAAAATGATTGAGCTCGGTCGGCCACTTCGTTGAGGTCATCGCGCGGCATCTCGAAGCCGTAGCCCAGCTCGACGGTATCCATGAACCCCAGACCCGCGGGATTGACCTCCAGCGAGGTGGCATCATCCTGGAGAGCGGGCGAAGAGAAGGGGAGCTGGATCCCATTCGAGGGTGTCGCCGGGATCGCGGTATCGAGCAGGGATTGGGCCCATGCGAGACCGGGAGCGAGGGCGACCAGAGCGAGCGCCAGCAGCGCCGCGGTCGATTTCGATTTCATGCGGGCATCCTTCGTGGCTTAATTGAAATCTGCATCCACGCCTTTCTTTTTGTCCGTCGGGGCTGCACCGCCTTTGAGCGCAGGCGGCGCGGTTTGCTGTGCTCCCTGTGCGGCCGTGGTCGCAAGCTGCGTGATGAAGGTGTCGAATTCAGCCTGTGTCATCGAGGTCGAGAGATTGATCCGGCTCTTGGACGGCGTGACTTTGAGGTTCTCGAGCAGAGGAGCTGCTCCGAGCATCGCCACCATCGGGCTATCCTTCTGGGATTTGAGTCCCTCCATTTCTGTCGCAGCGGTTTTGGCGGCTTCTTTCGACGCCATGTTGGCAATCATGTCCATATCCAGTCCGCGAACGACATCGATCGTGATTCCCGCGCTGTTCATCTTCGGGCCGCGTTGAGGAAGGTCCTTGGT
>CAYFTY010000957.1:0-2216 GCA_964346045.1 uncultured Bradymonadales bacterium
CTACGGCTGAACAGTTCATTGCTCAGGGTCGCCAATACGATGCTGCAGCCGGCAACCCGTCGCCCAATAACTCAGTAACCAAAGTTACCGATAAATCTGACAGATCAACTACTGACCTCGGCCGCGGTATTGTTGAGCGAGCTGATGGAACAAGAAAACGCCGTTTGGTCGTCTACGTGACACCTCAGAACGCGAAGATGCTGAAGGCGGTTGCCGCTCTCACCGAGACCGATATGAGCACGATGGTCGATGATCTTCTCGATGCCTGGAGAGAAGCTCAAAACATTCTCTAAGCTAGATGCTCAATACCGGGCGCGTGTTCCTCATTCACACGGAGTAGCGTTGTTCTCAATGCTTACAATCATCGGCGTGTTCTCGAGTTGATCAAGAATACGCTGCGCCTCACAGCTATCGAGAGCCGGGTTGTCTTCGACCTGTATCCCCCACAACCGAGTGACATTCTGAAACCCGTTGATTCGCTGAAGTAGCTGGTTGGCAGTAAACGAAATACCGAAGTCTTCGTTTGTAGTTGACCCGTTTTCGTGGACACCTAAACAGCATCGGCTAATTGCCTCCGCTGAGGTTGCTCCTCGTAGTTGATCGGCGACTGATAGTCGAGAGCCGAGTGACGTCGATGCGGATTGTACCAGCCCTCGATGAAATCGAAAATCGCTGCACGCGCTTGTGCATGGTTTGCGAAGTCATGGCGATCAATGAGCTCGCATTCCAGGGTCGCGAAGAAGCTCTCGCACATCGCGTTGTCGTAGCAATCACCGACGCTGCCCATCGATGGGCGCACGCCTGCCTCGCGGCATTTTCGACCGAATTCGATCGAGGTGTACTGGCTTCCTTGGTCGGAATGATGAATCACCTTCTTTGGCTGGCGCTGGCGTATGGCCATGCTCAGCGCGTCCGAGACGATCGAAGTCTCCATATGCGACTTCATGGCCCAGCCGACGATCCGCCGGCTGAAGACGTCGAGAACGACCGCCAGATAGTAAAAGCCAGAACCCGTGGGCACGTACGTGATATCAGCGACCCAGAGCTGATTCGGCCTTGCTGCTGTAAAATCGCGCTCGACCAGATCGGGCGCAGGACGTGCTCGTTTGTTGCGGCGCGTGGTCGTCACGAACTTGCGACGACATACACCGCGAAGCCCATCTTGACGCATCAGGCGGGCAACACGCTTCTTGCCAACTCGAATATCATGATCTTCTCGAAGCTCACGGTGAATACGTGGCGCGCCGTACGTGCCGCGACTCTTTTTATGAATGCTTCGGACGACCTCGAGAATCTGGGCATCCCGCTTCTCGCGGGCCGAAGGTTCACGTTTGAGCCACGCATAGTACCCGCTGGTAGAGACACCCAGCACACGGCACATGGTGGAAATGGGATAGTCGGCCTGGTGCGCCATTACGAACCCGAATGCAACTTGGGGTTGGTCTTCTGGGCGAACCAAACCGCGGCTTTTTCCAAGATCTCGCGCTCGGTCTCCAGTTGGGCGACTCTCTTGCGCAACTCCTCGAGCTCAAGACGCTCATCGTCATGAAGCTCAGCCAAATCACCCTCAGAACGCTGCTCGCGTTCTTGAGCGACCCAGTTGTAAATCGTGGTCGCGCTCGGCTCAAAGTCACGGGCCAGGCTGGCGACACTTCGACCGGCTCGATGAAGACTCAAAATCTGTTCCCGATATTCCGTCGGGTACGGTGGACGTGATCGTGGCATGGTAAAACCTCCTCGTTAACCACTTGTATCATACAGTCCACCAAACCGGGTCAGGCTCAACATTGAGCTCTTGGCACCGGATGAGAGTTGGTGACTGGAGCCGAGCCAGGCTTTATTGCGTTCGCGGCTACAAAGACCTCAGCGAAGTACGCCCCGACGCTAGGACTGATCTAATCACCTTCGCATTGTGTATCGAGCCATCGCCGTTGGTCTTCGTTCCCGACGTGCTATAGGAAGTCACGATGGTGCGTGCGCGTTCTACCCACAGCTTCGTGGCGCGCATCCAAAAGGACTGAACGAGCGCTGGACTGGCACTCCGTTCACGTACAGGCCTCAATCAAGCCAGCCTGATACGTGCTCCCAGTTGCCACCGCGAACTATCCTGCCGAGCTTACGTTTCACGTCGTCTGCGACAGACTCAACGGCTGCGAATGTCCGGCCATCCACGGAAATCACGCCTGTCAACGTCGCGTAGCATGCGTGCGCGACAT
>CAYFTY010000958.1:0-2214 GCA_964346045.1 uncultured Bradymonadales bacterium
CACGGCGTGCGTGAGCGCACGACTCGATCAATCACCTCGTTCGGGGCTCGCGTTCCCTGGTTCGATGGGCAATCGAGCTCGGGCCGAGCATCCACTTTTGACGACGAGTTGAGATTGTTGCTTGTAGGTCTGCGCCACGCTATCGCTCGGTGATGCCTGTGCAGGCTCAAACACATCTGCAGATGAGGAAGTGCCTCTGCGCTGGCCTTAGTCCGACACCGAGCGCGTGGCTGCTGGTCGCCACGCCCGGGCGAGCGAACCGCAGAAGACGAGATGAGCAGTACCCAGAGCGGTGAGCCCCACCCAGACCGCGCCCCCGGTCGCGATCGTCACCGTGATTGCGCTTCCGTAGGCAAGGGCGGCCGCGGCCCCCAGAAAGCGACTCGAAGCTGCCCCGATCGCAAAGGCTGTCATTCCGATCACTGTCATTTCGACAATCTGGGCGTACTGCGCCGTGACGTCCACGATGGTCGCCGCCCAGCGCACGAAGAACATGCCGGCGATGCCGGCGAGCAGGAATCCGATGAGCCTGCGGTTGGCGGCCGTCGCCATCAGTTTCTTCCAGAAGATGCCGATGCAGACGAGCGCGATCGCCAGAAGCCGCCAGTAGCTATCGAGCCACTCAGACGGAGGTTCGATGGGCTTTCCAGGAGCATTGGTCCATGCCGCCGAGAACGAGAGGTAGGCAAATGCGAGGCCGAGGATGATCGCCGTTCGTTGACGCGAGCGAGTACCGGTCTTGAGGCCCTGCTCCTGCTCGAATTCTTCGAGATAGCCGACACGCAAGGCATCGTTCTCGAGCTTTTTTTCGAGCTCGATAAGAGCTGCCTCGAGCTCGGCATTGGGCGCCGGTAGTTGTTCGAGTGCCGTTCGAGCGCCGCCAACCTCCTCGCGAGCGATGCATGAGCGCACGCGCTCTTCGATCGCTTCCTGAAGTCCTCGATTTGCGGCCTCGTTCCCTTCCCAGATCGTGAGTGCCTGCCGGAATCCGAATTCGGCCTCGAGTAGACGCGTAGATAGGTCTGCATCATCGTCGCCCTCTCTGACTTCTTCGAGCATCTCGTGCGAGGCGTCACTGAGGGCATACGAAGCGCGATGTTCGAGAAAGTCCTGCACCGCATCGGCGAATGCCGCGACCGAGGGATAACGGTCTTCTTTCTCGCGCGCCATCGCTCTGTGCACGATCTCGACCAGATCGCTCGGTGTCTCGTCGTCGAATTCGACGGGCTCGGATTTGAAGGCTGCCATGCAAACGTGAAAGAGAGTTTCCCCGTCATGGGGCGGCTCTCCGGTGACGATCATGTAGAGGTTTGCGCCGAGCAGATAAACGTCGGTTCGCTCGTCGATCCCGCTCGCATCATCGGCCGTCATTTCGGGTGCCATGAAGGCGGGCGTACCCGCAAGCCCTTTCGAACTCTTGCTCGTGGGAATGCCTTCGTCGGCGTCTGGATCGAGACTCAGCGCGATACCCCAGTCGAGCAGGTAGACCTCGCCAAACTCGCCGACCATCACATTTTCTGGCTTGATATCGCGATGGACCACCCGGCGTGCGTGCGCGAATCGCAGCGCATTACAGACCTGCAGAAGCACACGCAGATGCCAGGCCAGATCGGCCTCGTGGCCTTCGGGTGGGTCGGCCGTGCCGAGGAGCACGTCTTCCCAGGGAATGCCCTCGACCCGCTTCATCACCAGCATGGGGCGACCGTTTTTACGTCGGCCGAGGCTGTACGCAGGGACCACATTGGGGTGCTCCATACGTCCCATGATCAGCGCTTCGTCGAGCACCCTACCGTGCGACTCGTCGCCGCCTTTGGGTTCTTTGACCGCGACCAGTCGTCGCATCGCCTTTTGTTCGGCCAGCGACACCACGCCCATGCCGCCCTCACCAAGCTGGTCGACGATCCGAAAGTCGGCGTCCTCGGTCTCTTCATTCGACCCGAGCTTGAATTCGGGCAAGGTGTTCAGCGGGTCTAAGGTGCGGCGCCCGCCAACGAGGGTCGGCGTGATGGTCTCGCCCGAGTCCATCTGCAGGGTCTCCTCGCTCAGTTCGAGCGTCTCAAATATGGCTTTGAAGTCGTCCACTCAGGGTATTGTAGGGTCAATATGCGCCGCCCACTAGTCCCGAAACAAGAGTCCCTGTATTAGCCTCTAATCTAGGATGACTGAAAGCGCAATTATTTCATTGGCTTGAGGGGTCCGTATCGAAGCCTCCTG
>CAYFTY010000959.1:0-2214 GCA_964346045.1 uncultured Bradymonadales bacterium
GCCACTCGATCGAGGACTTCCGCAGTGCGCATCCCGAGTTTGAGGTCTGGACCGAGCCGGGCCGCTATCTGGTGGCTGAAGCGGGCGTTCTTCTGGCGCGGGTGACGCAGACCAAAATGAAGCGTGAAGATCGCTGGTACATCGGTGTCGAGACGGGGATGAACAGCCTCATTCGACCCGCGCTCTACGGCGCGTATCACCAGATTGTGAACCTCACGCGTCTCGATGAACCGAATGCAATGGTCGCTGACGTCGTCGGCCCCATCTGCGAGACCGGAGACGTACTTGGACACCAGCGGCGGCTTCCCCGGACCCACGAGGGCGATGTTCTGCTCGTTGGAACCGCCGGAGCCTACGGAGCCGTCATGGGATCGAATTATAATCTCAGGGGTGTCGCACACGAGTTGATTTTCGAGGAAACCTGAACCCATGAGTGATGCAGACGACCCCGGCAAAGCCATCGAAATCTGGCTGGCGGCCTTTCAGGATACGCAGCGCCAGATGGCTGAGGCCCATGCGGCTTATCAGGCTGCCATGGCCGAGGGTCATCGCTCGTTCATCGAAGCCATCCGTGAATCACAGAGGCGCCTGGCAGACGTGCTCGATGGCAAAGTCGAGCCCGAAGAACTGGCGCAGCATCTGCGTGAGAGCGGTGTTGTCGAGCTGAACCACGAAGAGATCGAGACGATTCGTGAGACGATTGATCTGCCTTCGCGGGCGCCGGCAGGCTGTCGACGCTTCGTGGTTTCGAGTGAGAAAAGAGAGGCGACAGGACTTCGGCTCGAGCGTCTCGGAGACCATCGCCTCGCGATCGTATCGGATGGTATGGGGGTCGCACCTGCGGCCGCACGACTACTGCGAGGCGCGGGGGTCGAATGCATCCTCTGCGAGCAAGACTCAGATGTACCGGATGACGCACGAGCCGTCCTGCACCTGGGGTCCATCTACGATTACGAATCCAACGATGGCGCGCTGACCGCGGTTCGCGACGCGGCACTCCTTGCCGAGAGACTCGACCTCTCCGAAGGACTCTTCGTGGCTGCGTTCGATAACGGGGGGCGATTCGGCCTTGATGCCATGGAGGCAATGAAGGCGCCGGCGGCCGGAATGGCGGCCGTGGTCAAAGTGCTGGCAGGCCGAGCACCCGGGGCATCCTTGAAGTGGATCGACCTCGATGTCGGCTATCGCAGCCCCGAAAAGGTGGCCGAACAGCTGGTGACTGAGATGCTCGAAGGCGGCGATGAGAACGTAGGCATGCCCGAATCAGAGCGTGTGGTTCGTATGCTCGAAGAGACCGAGGTCGAGGCGAGTTCCTGGCGATTCGACGGCGTGCTTCTGATGTCGGTTTCGAATTCTGCTTCGTGTCTTCAGACGGTGCGAGCTATCTCCGAGATCGGGTCGCCGCGGGTGATTTTCGTGGGAGACGAGCATTCGAGAGGATCAGTAGAAGAGGTGGCATCGGCCATCGAGCATCGTTGGATCACAGCCGAACACGACGACCTCATCGGGATCTTCGATGCCCTCGAAAAAGCCCGTGAAGGTTGGGGACCGATCGGTGCACTCGTTCACGCCAACGTCGGCGATGGAGGGCGGCTCGATATGATCGAAGAGACGATCGGTCGGCGCCTCTTGATGCTGCAGCTTTTCTTTGCCGCGACGGCGGGCGATCCCATCACTCGCTTTGCCATTTTATCCACCTTTGCATCGGCTGAGTCCGAAGCGATTGCGGACGAAATGCTGCGTAAGGTGGCGCTCGCCGAGCGCGATCGCCGCGCTGATGAATGTGTGGTCAAGGCGATTACCATCGACGGCAGTGCAGAGACCGCGAAGGGATTTTGGGAAGAGTGGTCGCGAGATCACGACTCGGTCGAAATCTACCTGCAGGACCGTCCAAAGGCCGAATCAGGTTGAAAGCGACGGGAACTCGTATCGTTTCTGCCGCTCGCCGATGATCGTGAAGCCAGACGTCTCATCGTGCATGTCCGGGTCGCATCGCCGAGCATCCTCGCTTTGCAAGAGCTCGCAGCGCATTCCCATCACGAGCCCGTTGCCGAAGGGAGCGCGTGCTTGAACTGTCATATGCCCAGGAAGAATATTGGCTTGGACACAAACCTCACCGCGTACCATCGGATCGGGACCCCCAATGATCCCCGTTGAATGTTCAGAATGTAGCTTTGTCCCCAGAGCGAAATCACCCTCACATTCGAATGCCCG
>CAYFTY010000960.1:0-2207 GCA_964346045.1 uncultured Bradymonadales bacterium
GATTGGGTTCATCGAGGGCGCCGTAGACGAGCCAGCCGACGACGATCAGGGCGATGATGCCGATATCCCATCGCAGCGCCCACGTCACACTCTGTCTGGCCGAAGCTCTCATCGTTACCTGTAGTATACGTCGATCGTGTTGAATCCTGCGCCCAGGGGAATGCGGCGCAGCGGATAGCCCGAATAATTATCTTCGCGTGTGTCGAGCTCGCCCGAAACCAACTCGTCCCCGACACGATTCACCCTCTGCCTGGCCGTGACGAAGACCCGGTCGTCGATGCTGGCGGGCACGGTCAGTTCGAGGCCTCCGCGCCTGGCTTCGAGCGTCACACGCAGCAGGGTGGCATCGACCTCTCTCGAAGGCTCGGATTCTTCGCTTCCCGGCCGTGGACGCGCTCGGGGAAGTGAGGCATCTCGAATCACCCGACTTCGAATGGATGATGCTCGTCGTGCGCGCAGGAAAGCATCGAGCCTTCGAGCGCTCATGACCGCATGCCCCAATTCCTCGGCATCGTCGAACATCTGCATCCACGTCTCGAATCTCTCGAGCTCAGGAAACTCGGCGAACGACGAAGGAGAGACGTCGACTCCGATGGCCTGATGATGTCCATCACGGCTCTTCTCGAGAAGCGTGCGCAGGGTCGGCCCGCCCTGCGAATCATGGGGTACGACGATTGGCATTTCTCGAATTGATAGCGGCAGCCCCGTTTCGTCGAGCGCCAGAAATGGAAGGCCCGTGGCAAAGGCGTAGCCGCTGGTTTCGCCCGGCGTGTACGACGAGTCGATGCGAATCTTCTGCGACGAGAGTGCCGAGAATGCCCGCGACCACCGAGGGGTCCAATAATGGCCCATCACACGGCCCGAGACGACACTCGAAGTCGCGGTCGCGCGTAGATCGTCGAGTTGCTCCTCGAGGGCGAGGGGTCGTGCAAAAGGTTTGAGTTCTCCAATTCCAAAAGACTCCAGCGTCTGATGAGGTGTGTTCTGCATGCGCCAGTAGAGCCCGAGGCCGCCCCCAAGCCGGTCCATGACGGCGGCTTCGGCTGCGGTGAGTCCCGCATCCGAGGTCGAGAAGAGGGTCGAAGTCGATTTGCGATCCACCTCGTATCGCAGCATCCATCCGCCGCCACCGCCCAGCGTGGCATCGGCATGTGTCGCCACGATGACCCCCTCGGTGCCGGCCGGAAATGGCCAGAATGTCGGAAGCGGCGCGTATCGGCTGATGATCCCATGCACGATGAAGCGCTCGAGAAGGTCGGCATAGGGCACATCACTGGTGCGCAGAGACTCGTCGACGACGAGGTCCCAGGTGCGGGGATGATCGCCTTCGAACTCGACCTCGAAGTCTTCGTTTGGTCGCCCCTGCTGCAGCGAGACCAGAGCTTCACCGAGATCCATATCGATGATCACGATATGGCTTTCTCCGACAGGCACCGCGTAAATGACCGGAGCGCCGTCGATGCTCAGCAGCGTCTCGGCATGTTTGCGCGGAGCGGTAGAACCCAGGTATTCGGTCGCGATCGGGGTTGCAAGCAGCTCACGATGATAAGGCTCTCGCACGTCGCGAGCGTACGTGATGCCTGAGCCCCGCTGACTTCCGACGCGTGCGTTGGCCGCGTAGCGTTCTCGGATTACGCCAGTCGGTCGCTCGGACAGCACGAGAAGTCGGCCATCCAGCATTCGCTCGCGCAATGTGTCGACGAGCACCTCGGGCACATCGTCGGCGACACTGCTCGTCAATATCAGGACTCGCGCCTGATCGAGCATCTTTTCGGAAAGACTACGCGGCGTCGCGATCGTAATCGGGCCGAGCTCTTGCTCGAAAAGGTTGATCCACGCGACCGAAAAATCGCGGGTCGAAAACGTATCTCCGCTCTGCCGAATCTTGTCGTAGTCGAGAACCACGACGACATCGCTTTCGGTGACGCGCTCGAGCTCGACCGGTTCCTCGGCAGGTAGCTCGGTCTCGACTGCAAGCGGAGACGAATCCAGATACGCCACAGCGACCAGGGTCAGCGCCACGAACCAGAGCGTGAGCCGGTAGGGTAAGACAGCTCGCTTTTTTCGCCGTACGTCCATGAATTCGGTGGTAAGCCTACGGGGATGCGCGCTATGAGTATCCGAGAACGGCTGCTACCGTAAAGCCCGGCAACGTAGACGGTGAGAGGCAACGTGCCAAAATATGACGTCGAAATCGATGGGCGCAT
>CAYFTY010000961.1:0-2200 GCA_964346045.1 uncultured Bradymonadales bacterium
CCTTGATATCTGTGACCTTCAGACAGGGCTCTTCGTTTTCGATGTCCCGGGGCTTGAGCGCGCGATGACGCTTGGGCGAGCGGAAGAGCGAGAGGCCTTCGTATACCCACATGCCAGCATTGATGGTGTGGATGCCCCGGCGCGCCCCCTTGTAGACCGGGAAAAGAAAACCCAGCGGATTGACCAGATGTGGAGCGATATCCAACAAAATTCGGCGCTCAGATACGGCCTCGAAGACAAGGCTGAATTCGAGCTGCTCGAGATACCGCAGTCCTCCGTGAACGAGCTTCGAGGAGCGAGAGCTCGTGCCATACGCGAGGTCCTTTTGTTCGAGAAGTACGACCTTGAGCCCGCGACGCGACGCGTCCCGGGCAATACCTGCGCCATTAATACCCCCTCCGATCACGAGTATATCTACCTCGCCGCCCAGCCGATCCCACATTTCTTCGCGTGTTGGCACACCTGCCTCCTGACTCGTTAGTCAACTCGTTGTAGACAGCTGTCCTGGCCAGCGCAAGCTCAGGCAGCTTCGGCGGGGTTTGGCCGCTCTCCGGTTTGCACGCGCCAGAGACGCGCGTAGAGGCCGTCGTGCTCGAGTAGTTCGCCGTGATGGCCGCTTTCGACGATTCGCCCTGCATCAAGCACGACGATCTTGTCGGCGTTTCGAACCGTCGAGAGCCGGTGCGCGATGACGATTGTCGTTCGTTCTTCGGAGATTTTCTCCATGGACCGCTGAATCGCGGCCTCCGTCTCGTTATCCACGGCGCTTGTGGCCTCGTCGAGGATCAGAATCGCCGGGTCTTTGAGTACGGCGCGAGCAATCGAGATCCTCTGACGCTGGCCTCCTGAGAGCGTCTCGCCGCGCTCTCCGACGATGGTGTCGAGACCGTCTGGTAGACGTTCGATAAACTCCATCGCCTCAGCGGATTCCGCGGCGGCGATGATGTCTTCGTCGCTTGCGTCGAAAGTTCCGTAGGCAATATTTTCGCGCACCGTTCCATGGAAGAGAAAGACATTCTGGCTCACCAATCCAATCGAGCCGCGCAGGTCTCCGAGGTCGAGATCTGCGAGCGCTTTCTCATCGAGTAAGACCTCGCCTTCCTCAACGTCGTAGAAGCGCAGTAAGAGATTGATCACGGTCGTCTTGCCCGAGCCGGTTGCTCCCACGATGCCAACAGTCTCTCCCGCCTCAATGGAAAGATCGAAGTCTTCCAGAACAGGTGCTCCACGACCGTACGAAAAGGTCACATCCCGAAATTCGATCGCTCCTTCGGGAGCTTCGAGGGAGAGCTCGCCACTTTCGATCTTGATCTCAGTTCCGAGCAGGTCGAGCACGCGATTTGTCGACGCCATCGCGCGCTGATAGAGATCGAAGGTTCGGCCGAGACGCGTGAGCGGCCAGAGAAGCCGTTGTGTGAGAAACACGAGAACGCTGTACGTTCCGACGGCTAGCTCGCCCTCGATCGCCAGTTTGCCACCCCAGATCAGGGTCGCCGTGAAGCCAACCACGATCGCCATGCGAATCAACGGGCTGAAGGCCGAGCTCAGCTTGATGGCGGCGCGGTTCGAGGTTTCATAGGCGCGGCTCTCATGGGCGATGCGATCCACTTCATAGGACTCGGTCGTATACGACTTGATCGTCGCGATTCCCCGCAGGTTATTTGCGAGTTGACTGTTTAGAAGTCCTACGCGCTGACGCACGTCGGCGTATTTCGGCGCCAGCAGATGTTGGAATTTGAAAGACCCCCAGAGAATGAACGGAATCGGCAGCATCGCCATCCAGGCAACACTCGGAGCCAGCGCAAAAAACACGACGCAGATCGCGAGCGTGGACGTGAGCACCTGAATGATGTCGTTGGCGCCTTCGTCGAGAAACCGCTCGAGCTGGTTGATATCATCGTTGAGGATCGCCATCAGTCCGCCCGTGGACTGATCGTGGAAATACGCCATCTCCAGGTCTTGGATATGTGCGTAGGCATCCAACCTCAGCTCGTGCTGCAACGTCTGCGCGAGATTTCGCCAAAGCCGCGAGTAGGCATACTCGAAAGCCGATTCCAGCGCCCAGACGGCAACGGTCACGACCGCCAACACGACCAGCTGGTCCATCAGGTCGACCACTCCGAGTCTTGCAATCAATGACTCTTCGCGCTCGACGACGATGTCGACGGCTGCCCCGATCAGCGCGGGTGGGGCCAGGTCG
>CAYFTY010000962.1:0-2196 GCA_964346045.1 uncultured Bradymonadales bacterium
GGTACACGTCAAGGTCGTCAAAAAGAACGCCGGCGGCGTGAAGTACCTGATGAAAAAGAACGACATCGACGTGTACCTCGGGCATGGCCGCATCGAGTCGAAGGGCAAGATCTCGGTCGAAGATGCCGACGGCAACAAGGAGACTCTCGAGACCAAATATTGCATCCTGGCGACGGGTAGCGCGTGCCGCAGTCTGCCTTTCATCGAGATGGATCACGAGCGCATCATGAACAGCGACGACATTCTCGACATTGAAGATGTGCCCGAGAACCTCGTCGTGCTCGGAGCCGGCGCCGTTGGAAGCGAATTCGCAAGCGTCTTCTTGCGCTATGGATCCGAGGTCACGCTCGTGGAGCTCATGGACCGTATCCTGCCCATCGAAGACGAAGAGGTTTCAGAAGCGGTCGAAAAGAGCTTCAAAAGGCAGGGCATGAACGTGATGACCTCGTCGAAGATCACCGATGTCTCGCGCGACGGCGACAAGGTGAAGTGCATCGTCGAGACCGAGAAAGACGGCAAGACCGAATCGACCGAGATCGAATGTTCCCACCTGCTGGTCGCGGTCGGCCGCCGCGCTGTCACCGAAGATTGCGGCATCGCAAACACCAAAATCGAGGTCGATGACCGAGGCTTCGTGCATATCGACGAGTACATGAAGACCGCCGAAGACTGGGTCTACGCCGTCGGCGACATCGTGAACACCCCGTGGCTCGCCCACGTCGCGTCCAAAGAAGGCATCCTCGCCGTTGACCACCTCAACGGAAACGACCCGCGCGCGCTGAACTACAACCACGTGCCGAATTGCACCTATTGTTCGCCTGAGGTCGCGTCGGTTGGACTCACCGAGCGCGCCGCCAGAGAAGAGGGCTACGACGTCAAAACGGGGGTCTTCCCGTTCTCGGCTATCGGAAAAGCATCGATCCTCGGACAGACCGAAGGTTTCGTGAAGATCGTTGCCGAGAAGAAATACGACGAGCTGCTCGGGCTACATATCGTGGGGCCGAAGGCAACCGAACTCATCACCGAAGGCACCGTCGCGATAGGCCTCGAGTCGACGGTCGACGAGCTCATCCACACGATCCATCCGCACCCGACGCTCGCCGAGGCCGTCGGCGAAGCAGCGCACGCGGTCACGGGGCATACGATTCACATCTGACGCACGGCTCAGATGCATGGGTTCTCGACCCGCACGCCTGCGATGAACTGGCCGTCGTTGAGGTCCTCACGAACGAGAACCCCGCATCCGACCTTCATCCGCATCCGCTCGCCCGAATCTGGGGCGCCCCCGGGATGACGACGCGCAAGTCGGTGTAGAATCCACGTTCTCTTGTAGAGGTCATTCACCACCGAGCCGCTTCTGCGCGCGAGTCTGCAGAATCTGCTCGTGCCAGAATTCGTTGATCTGGCGGGCCGCCCAGCGCTTGTCGTCGTCGCTCATCCCCGATTCGACCTCGAGCCATCTACCACGGACTTTCAGCTCGAAGATCTGGTAGGTCCGATAGCTGTGACGGCTGGTGGCCACGACCTTTTGATTGACGCGCGCACCATCGAATTCATCTGCGCTTCCCTCGGTCGCAAAGTCGATGCCCAGGTAATTGTCGACGACCCGCCATGAATCGGGTGTGAGCTCGATCTCGAAGGTGCTGAGCGAGACGGCGACCTGATAGAGGGCGATCAGTGAAATCACGATGAGCGCGCCGATATTGAAGGCCGAGCTCAGGCTGAAGAGAGAGCCGAATAGCCCGGCCGCCACGATGCAGAGGAGGGTGATCCAGCCGCGCCTGAAGCCGAGGTGAACCTCGGTGGCAAAGCGCAGGCGATCGCCCTGGCGTTCGAGCTCGAACTTCGATGTCTTGCGTTGCGCGGGGTGATGTACCGAGCCTGCCGCCAGCGCAGTCGATTCGCCCCTCAGAACGGCGAGCGCCTCACTGGCGTTCGAAAAGCGGTCTTCGGCGATGGGTTCGATCAATCGTTCGATGAAGGTTTCGAAGTCCTCGCCGACCGATGCGTGTGCCTTCCAATCGAGCTTCGAGCGATTTTCGGGAAGCTTCGCCGGATGATGACCGGTCGCAAGGTGTACCAGCGTCGCACCCAGACCGTAGAGGTCGGTGCTCGAATTTGCGCGCCCCATGAGCTGCTCGGGAGGCATGTACCCGGTCGTACCCACAATCGTCGAACCCCCGATGTCCTTGGTCG
>CAYFTY010000963.1:0-2195 GCA_964346045.1 uncultured Bradymonadales bacterium
CAAATTGTCCGGTACTACCGGCTGCGCTACCAGATCGAATTTCTGATCCGCGACAAGAAATCCATCATCAATCAGCGAGAAGTCGGCAACGATACCATCTCGTTTGCCCGTGCACTCAAAGCTGCATTGCGCCAGGATCCCGACGTCATCATGCTCGGCGAGATGCGCGATGTCGAAACGATCGAGATTGCGATGATGGCGGCCGAGACCGGCCACCTGGTCTTATCGACGCTACACACCACCGATGCAGCCGAATCGGTGAACCGTATCGTGACTGCGTTTCCCCCGCACCAGCGCGATCAGGCGCGCTATCAATTTGCCAATCTTTTCCAGGGCGTCGTCGCCCAGCGACTGGTGCCTCGCGCGGACGGAAAGGGTCGAGTTCCTGCCGTCGAGATCATGCTGGGTACCGCGCGGATCCGCGAGCTGATTCTCGAGCGCGCCACGCCGCGCACCATCACCGAAAATATCTCCAAAGGATTCGTGTCCTACGGGATGCAGACCTTCGACCAATCGTTGATGAATTTGCTGCAGAGCGGCTACATCACGTACGAGGAAGCGCTCGCACAGAGTTCGAATCCCGACGACTTCGCACTTCGCGTCAGCGGTATTGCCTCGAGTCAGAACGACGCCGGATGGCAAGATTTCGAGACCGGCGATAGTGATGACGATGATTTCGATCTGGACGAGTTCGAAATCGAACGCTTCTGATTCCTCATTCTTACGCAGAGTTCTGAGCATGAATGCATTGGCTGGATTCGATGGTTCGCGTCTCTTGCGCCTCCTGCTCGCCCTGGTCGCCACCACGGCCGCAATCTTCCTGGCGCCGGACGAAGCTCACGCGCAGGACACATCATATCGCATCGTCCTTCTCAACGTTCCCGGCGGCGGCACCGATAAACTCAGTGAGGGTCTGAAAGGGATCGAGGGTGTCACGCTCGAAGATCAGGGCTGGTTTATCGAAGAGGTGAAGTCGCGCGGCATCACGCCACGCAAAATCTTGCGACGTCCCAAAGATCTGCGCTGGGTCATCGACGGCGCCGAGATCGACTACATCGTCTATTTGAAAGGCGAGGGCGACGAGACATACATCGCAAACTTCATCGGCCAGGACGGCACGGTCGATCAAGAGGTCGAGGTAGACCGAACGAGCGAGGGCCTGACCGAGAGCGGTGTGAAGATCATAGTCGACGAGGCGACGAAATTGCTGGGCGCCTCGACCGGGACGACCGAAGTCGCGACGGTCGACGAAGGGCCCGAGGCTCAGACCGAAGAAGAAACACTCTCGCCCAATGAATTGTTGGCGAAACGAAAGGCCGAGCAAGAGGCGCGAGTAGAGAGGCTCAGCCGAGACTGGCTCTTTGCCAGCCTCAGTGGGCGGTTCCTCAAACGAGACCTTACGCTATCGGGGGCCAATGGCGCCGTGCTGAATTATCATTCTCAGTTCTATCCGGCCGTCGGTGCCGACGTCGAAGCCTATCCTTTCAGCTCGGATCCCGACGCGGCTGATGTTGGACTCTACGCCGACTTCATGATGGGTTTTGCATCGGTCAAAGCGCCCGTCGAGGACCCCACGGTCGTCGAGGACGTTTCGATCTCACATCTCGAGGTCGAGGGAGGCCCGAAATTCCGGCTGGTGTCGCCCCTCGGTCAAGAGGGCGGCGCCACCATGATCAAGGCCAGCGTCAAGCTTGGGGTTCGCTACACCTCGTTTTCGGTCGACCCCAATCGGTCGCTTCCGTCGACCTCGCTGGTCTCGGTCGTGATCGGAGCCGCCGTCTCGTATCCGGTGTTCACGCCAGGCTTTGCCATCCAGGGAGAATTCGAGTTGGTTCCCATCGGATTCTGGGGAACATCGGCGGAGTTCTTTGGTGAGTCGTCATCGACCTATGGCTTCGCCTCGGGACTTGGCGGTATCTACGCCTTCTCGCCGAATCTCGGACTGAAGTTTGGCTACAAATTCCGCACCGACCGAACGTCGTTCAGCGGGAATGGCGAACTCGATTTCGTCGATACCGAAGCGTTCGAACTTGTTCAGGGCGCTGAACTGGGCGTATTTTATCAGTATTGATGAGACCCAAGAGCTCTCGAAGCCAAACGAGCAACCCTATTCTCAGGGGCGTAGCTTGCTTGCCCCTTTGCTGCGATCATATACACTGGTCGCGCTAGTGCGTTTCGCCTTCTGATTACGAGGC
>CAYFTY010000964.1:0-2190 GCA_964346045.1 uncultured Bradymonadales bacterium
ACCGATTCGATTTCTATAGGGCGAAGAAGGGTTTTAAATGTCACGACAACCATCTCTTTGTCATCGGTGCCCACGTTGTCGTGCAATCCCTGAGCTGCTTTGGGCGGGCATATATGATCGCGGCTCGTCCCAACCGTCAGTGTCGGGCATGTGATCTGCCCGAGGTCAACCCGCACGCCCCGAACATAGTGTTCCCCCTGGACGAGAAGATTCCCCTGGTAGAGGTCTTCGATATAGGTGACGTACGCGGCGCCGGGAAACGGGATATTATCCTCGGCCCACGTGTCCAGCGCCTTGAACGCGCGCCGGAATGCTGGATTTTCAACCTTGCTGGCGTAGCTCACCCACTTGCCGATTTGACTCGTCGGGCGCATGGCAATGAAGCCGCTCTGCATTTGGCTTGCGGCTACGTTGCCCGCTGAGGCGATCGATTCTGCGTCGAACCAACGCTCATCGGTCATTTCGCCGAGAAGCCCTGCCTCCGAAAAATCGAAAGGACCAGCGAGATTGACGAATGCTTCGATGTCGTTCGGGTGGAGCGCCGTCCAGATCCCGCAGAGGGTTCCGCCCATGCAGTATCCCAGAAGGCCGATTTTCTGCTCTCCGGTCAGTCGCTTTACCTTCCGTACCATGCGGCCGAGACGGTCGAGGACCAGCTCCCAGGTCAGGTAGCGATCTTCGTCTTCCGGAATGCCCCAGTCGAGGCAGTAGGTATCGAAGCCAGCCTCAACGAATGCGCTGACGAGACTCGCCCCTTTATGAAGATCGAGCACGTACCAGCGATTGATCATCGATGGCACGAGAAGAACCACCGGACCATCGTCTCGACCGGTCGGGTTGCGAAAGTGATAGAGGCTTGCATTGCCGTCTCGAAAGACGGTGTCTTTCGGCGTCGGTTCTGTCGGCATGTTGGAACTCCGCTGCAGAGATATGGTGCGCCGCAACAGTCTGCGGCGCACCCGTGATGCGATTGTGTTCAGGCGCCGAAATTCATCCAGCCCATGGTGCGCTTGGTCGACTCGACCATCATCGCTCGCATATGCTCGTTGAGTTCGATGGTGTAGTGCAGCGAACTCTTCCAGATCCGCGCGATCTCATCGATCGAGTTCTCCAGCTGCTCGGTGCCCTTCGACTCCATCTTGGCGACTTCCTCGATCATCGTCTCGAATCTCTCGGTCTGCGCCTCGGCCGCCTTCTGAAAATATTCTTGCGTCTCCTGGACCTTCTTCTCAGCCATGTCGAATCTCCTTTTCGGTGTCGATATCGTATCGACGTGAGGTTTTGTGTTGCACCGTAGCAACACACCATTGCCTTGGTTCGATACGAACCCTAGGCGTATGCCAAAGTCTCGTCAAGAGATTTTTTGTGCAATGCACAATACTGCGGTGAGATTTCTTCGCGGGCGCGAAAGAAAAGAGGCGGGTCAGTCCGAAGACTGCGAGGCGGCTAGACTGCGAACCATTTCTTTGAGTTCGTTAATTTCATGCCGCAGATCCTCGGGGTCTTGGGCGGCCTCGTCGTGCGGGGGCGGCGCATTTTCGGGCGACGGCATGGTATCCATCGGTTCATTCCAGGGGGGATTGTCGCCGGGCCAGCGCGGCATCCAGTCCCGGGGCATGCCGCGTTGCATGGCTTCCATGAAACTCATCATGAATGGATTCATCCGCGACATCGACTGAACCCCACGACGTGCCTGCTGAAAGAGCTCGAGAGCGTAGGTCACGTAGGCCGACATGAATTCGGCCAGCGCGTCTTCCTCCATACGGATCATTTGCGTCAAGAGAGGTACGGGAAGAAAGCGCGCAGCCCCTCGGGACTCCAACACGATCTGTACGAGCGTGCCCTGCGTGAGGTCGTCGCCACTCTTGGCATCGATCACCTTGACGTCGTCGCCACCTCGGATCGATTGAGCGAGCTCATCCAGGGTGATGTAACGACTTTCCTCGGTGTCGTAGAGCCGTCGATTACTATATTTTTTGATGATGCGTTTCGAGTCTTTCATGGGGCCTCGTAAGCGTGTGCAGCATCGATGGGTATCTGTCTGCTGCATCCGCGCAACAATAGCCTCTATATGAAGTCAATGCCAGTCTCTTTGGGCTCTGCGGGTTTTTGCGTTGCACAAAAAAATAGCAAACGTGCTTGACTCGCCACACCGTCTTTCCTACGTTGCGCAGGCTCGGCGTTGTTGCG
>CAYFTY010000965.1:0-2189 GCA_964346045.1 uncultured Bradymonadales bacterium
CAAAGTCAAAGTGGCCAAAGTTAACGTCGATGACGAGCCTGAGCTCGCTCAGGCGTTCAACGTCCAGTCGATTCCCATGGTTGTGGCGATGAAGGGGCGTGACGTTCAGGAGGTCAGCATCGGCTTCCGCGGCGAGCAGCCACTGCGTGATCTTTTCGAAAAGGTCACCTGAGATTCTCAGGCATCAAGAAGCACCGAAGCCCGGCACCCGCCAGGCTTTTTGATGGGCGCGGACGACTTCGGAGCCCGGCTTCGCAGGCGCTGCCCTCGCGACCCGGGTCTTCGCAAGAGCTCGTGCCAGTGGCAGCTTCGAGCTACAAGCGAAAAGAGACGCCCCGCTGCGCAAACCTCACGCTACATGTTGAGTGTATGGCCTTCGACCGCCAGCGCCGCCTCTTTGATCGCCTCGGCCAGCGTGGGGTGAGCGTGAGATGAGCGCGCGATATCTTCAGAGGCCGCGCCAAACTCGACGGCGACGGCGAGTTCAGCAATCAGGTCGCCTGCCTGGGGCCCGATGATCTGGGCTCCGAGGATTCGGTCGGTCTTGGCATCGGCCAGAATCTTGACGAATCCGTCGGTGCTGTTGATGGCTTTGGCACGCCCGTTGGCCATGAACGGGAATTTACCTTTCTTATATTCGACGCCGGCTTCTTTGAGCTGGTCTTCGGTCTTGCCGACGCTGGCAATTTCGGGGTCCGTGTACACGACGTCGGGGATTGCGTCGTAATTGATGTGCGCACCGATTCCGTTCATACGCTCGACGCAGACCACTCCTTCTTCTTCGGCTTTATGCGCCAGCATCATGCCCGGAATCACGTCACCGAGCGCAAAGACACCCTCGACCGAGCTCTCGAAATTCTCATCGACCTCGATCTGGCCGCGATCATTGGTTTCGAGACCAATATTCTCGAGTCCGAGGCCTTTGGTAAAGGCACGGCGCCCCACCGAGAGTAGCACCCTGTCTCCTTCGAGCTCGGTCTCGTTGTCCTCTTTGTCTTTATAGGTGACCTTGACCTTGTCGCCGTCGACTTCGGCCCCGGTAACCCGCGCCTCGAGAATGAACTCGAGACCCTGTTTGCCAAAGATGCGCTTGGCCTGCTTGGCGAGTTCGGTATCGCTGTTGCCGAGTACCTTGGGCAAGAACTCGAGCACAGTGACTTTTGCGCCCAGTCGGTTCCACACGCTTCCCAACTCGAGGCCGATGACGCCGGCTCCGATTACAATCAGGTGCTCGGGTACCTCGTCGAATTCGAGCGCACCGGTCGAGTCGACGATGCGATCCTTGTCGATTTCGACGCCTGGAATCGTCGAAGGCTTCGAGCCGGTCGCGATCAGAATGCGCTTGGTCTCGAGCTCTTCGGTCGAGCCATCGTCTTTGTGCAACTTGACCTTGTCGGTCGCGACGATTTCTCCACGGCCCGTGAACCCTTCGACGCCGTTCTTCTTGAAAAGCCCCTCGATGCCGCGCGTCAGCGAGCCCACGACGTCGTTTTTGCGAGCCATCATCTTCTCGAGGTTCAACTTCACTTCGCTCAATTCGATCCCGTGATCGATGAGGGTGTCGTGAGCCTCGTGATATTTTTCGCTCGATTCGAGGAGGGCTTTGCTGGGAATACACCCGACGTTCAGGCATGTGCCACCAAAGGTGGGATAGCGTTCGATGCACGCGACTTTCATGCCGAGTTGTGCAGCGCGAATCGCGGCGATGTAGCCTCCGGGGCCTGAACCAATGACGACGAGATCGTACATAATCGTGTCCGTTTATAGGGGAACGCTTTGACGGCCATTCCATACACTAGATGTCGCAAAATGGACAAGGCTTCGAGAAAGGCTCGAGCGCGGGTCCGTGAGGTGCTCCTCAGTGTTCGTGACCTTCGTGGTCGTGATCATCGTGGCCTTCGTGATCATCGTGACCTTCGTGATCATCATGTCCTTCGTGGCCGTGACTTTCGTGTCCTTCTTCGGCCGCACCGGCGGCACCCGTCGAAGGCGCACCACCGCCAGGCTTCTGCTTGAGCATCATGCCGCACACCGGGCACCTGCCGTCGCCCTTTTCTACACGCGCATACTCGACCGTGCCCATGTCGCAGTACCAGACGCCGGCAGGAATCTGCTCGGGCTTAACCGGAGGATCGAATTCTTTTCCATCCTTGGGGACCTCGACCATCGCGAGCTCTTCACCTTCGGCG
>CAYFTY010000966.1:0-2186 GCA_964346045.1 uncultured Bradymonadales bacterium
GGTGCCTCCACATCCATCCGAGCCGCAAGTTTTGCCTTCGCAATCCGGAGTGCAGTTCTGACAGTCCGGGTCGTCTGGGCATCCGTCGGGGCATAAGTCATCGGCCGCAAGGTCGCACGCGCATTCAACCTCCGGCTCGGAACACGCCTTTCCTTCTGAACACTCGCGCGTCGAAAGTGATCCTCGCAGGCAGACCTCGATATCGTCTCCCTGGCATCGAGAATCTCCCTCGACGAGAGTTCCGCACGCCGTCTGGTTGTTGGCGTTGTTCGTGTTGTTCGTGTTGTTGGAATTGTTGGCGTTGTTGGCATTATTCGAGTTGTTCAACTGCACGGGATTATTCGTGCCGTTGTCATCCGAACTACAGGCTGCAAAGAAAATGCAAAAGACCGCGAACCAAATGTGTCGGAAACTCATGTACCCTCGTGGCTAAGACCGAATGCACGAAGTTTTACACCGCATCAAGAAGGGGTCAATTGCCTATTCGCGCAGACGCCCATATCGAATGGAGGGGCCATGAAGGAACATATCAACTTCGCACTGCTGGCAATCGTTATGGGCTGCCTGCGGCCGCGGTACCGACCCGAAAGAGACGTCCAACAACACAGTCCAGACGGATATGGGCCAGAATGTGGATGCCAATGAAGGCGATCTGGGTGACCTCGGTGCACTCCCGGGCATCATCGAGACCGATGTGGCATCGATCGATTTCGCGGTCGGTGGACTTGGTCAACCCGAAGTCCAGGGCATCCGCGCTCACACCCGCAATCTTCTCTCCGTCGCCGATTTTGTTCGAGGATGTGCCTCCGGTCACGAAAGAGACTCCTTCATAGGCGCAGCGCCGGGCTATCTGTACCTGGCAGGTCAGGAAGAGCCCGTCGCGATAATTTCGCGCAGTCTGTCCGTCGCGGCACTTTTGCCGCAGGTGCCGCTGGCGACGTCCATCGTCAGCTCGTAGAGCGCCTGGGTGCCATGCCGTACGGGCGCATCATTGAGGTCCAAGAAGACGAGGGCACAGGCAAGCCCAACGCGCTTGTTTCCATCGACGAACGGATGGTTGGAGACGAGGTGGTAGAGATACGCGGCCGCCATCGCGACCAGGTCCGTATGAACTGACTCTCCATCGAACGTGGCTCGGGGTTGAGCGAGAGCGGAGTCGAGCAGTGCGTGGTCGCGGACCCCAGACGCCCCGCCGAAGCGTGCGATCTGCATCTCGTGAATCGCTATGACGTCGGAAAGCTCGAGGAATTCGGGGCTCATTTTGCGAGCTTCTCGAAGGCGGCCGCGTGATCGTCGGCGACTCGCTTGGCGCTCGCCTGAACCCGGCTGGCATGGTCCTCTCGTATCGGTCGGATGATGAGGGCTTCGCCATCGGTTGTGATCTCGAGCTGCGTGTCCTTGTCGATTCTCAAGAGCTCGAGGATCGGCTTTTCGATGATCAGACCGAGGCTGTTCCCAATATTGCTCAATGTTTTACGCATACTCGCTCCTTGCATTGTTTAACGAGTGTATGACGATGGTACAACGTCTGGATGCGGCACACAATTTCGAGGTTCTATGGGGCCCCGCAGTATGCCGACTCAGGTAATCCCGGATGGGAGCGAGGCGATGCACGGAACCCTTGATATACCGTGAAACCGCGAAGATCAATCAGGCTGCACACCGACATCTGGGAGGAAATCCTTCCCCGAGCCGTGGAAGGTGCGGCGAAGCCGCGGATGGGGGCGACCCGATGCACCCTCGAGACGGTCCGTAAACGAGCCCATCTGGCGTTGGTTGTTATCATTGCCGATGAAGGCAGCATCGCTTGAACTTTTTCCCGCTCCCGCACAGGCATGGCTCGTTTCGGCCGACATCACGCAATTCAGAACGTGCGGTTCGGGCAGGTGCGAGATAGAGCTGAACAGTCCGCTCCAGAAGCTCGACCTCATCGAGTCGGGGGGCGATCCGCCGGTCGTTGGCTATCCTGTTGCGCAACCTCAACGCCTTGCGGCATGCTTCTTTCATGATTGAGGCCATCCGCCATGTCGAATCTCATGCGTCGAAACGACTTGCAATCGTGCATCGCCAATGGCGCGAGCTAGCTGAAGCGCATGACCTCGACGAGTCGATCCTGGGGGAGCTGTCGGCCCGTTTGCGCAACAGACCTGTGGCCGTTCATTTTCATCCCGACCGCCTCGTCGAGC
>CAYFTY010000967.1:0-2181 GCA_964346045.1 uncultured Bradymonadales bacterium
TTCTTCCTCAGCCTCTTCTTCTTCGGCCTCTTCTTCTTCGGCCTCTTCTTCCTCGGCTTCCTCCTCTTCGGATTTGGCCTCGGCTTCTTTCTTCTTTTTCTTCTTTTTCTTTTTCTTGGTGGGCACGTCAAAGATGCCGCCAAGTCCGGCCATTACGTCATCGGCGCTCTCGTCGCTTTCAGGGACTTTTTCGTTTTCGACCCCCATTTCGGCGGCGACTTCATCCACGATTTCGTCGGCTTTCTTTTTCTTGTCATCGGACACGACATCTCCTCCAAATTTGCCCCCAATCCCCGGGGCAGGGTCGTTCAAATCAACGCGCTCACGTATCTTTTACTGGTTTCGAGGCGCGGCGGCGCAGGTTAGTCGCTCGCCTCAATAGCTGTCAACGGGCGTCACCTGCCTTGCGCTCCCGTCCTCTTCGCGCTTTACTAAGGCATCCCAAGACACTGGAGCGCATTCGTTTTGAGTGCCACCAATACATCCACAAGCAGAACGGTGCCGCTTCCTGAGCCCGGGCATGTATTCGAACGTAAATATCGAATCATCCGGCTGATCGGCAGCGGTGGGTTTGCGCAGGTATATCGCGCTGAATTCGAAGACGTCGGCCGCCAGGTTGCGATCAAGATTCTGGCGCCCGATCCCGAACTCGGCGCTGCTCTCTATCCGACCGACATCGACCAGCGATTCTTGCGTGAAGCGCAGATGTTGAGCGAACTTCGCGACCCGCACACGGTGATCATGCATGATTTTGGTCGCGCCGAGAGCGGCCTGCTCTACATGGTCTTCGAATTCATCGACGGCAAGGCACTGAATCAACTGATCAAGCAGAGCGGGCCGCAGCCTGCGCTCCTGGTGAGGCGTATCCTCGAGCAGGTCTTGCTCTCTCTTCGCGAAGCTCACTCGAAAGGCATTCTGCATCGCGACATCAAACCCGCGAATATCATGCTCTACGAGTATATGGGTGATGCGTCGCACGTGAAATTGCTGGATTTCGGAATCGCCAAGCCGCTCGGCGCCGATCCCGAGCAGGACGTCACCAAGGCGGGCACGATGATGGGGACACCGCGCTACATGTCGCCCGAGCAGATTTGTGGACAGAAAATGAGCCCGGCGGCAGATATCTACAGTCTCGGGTTGGTTGCCTACGAGCTCCTCGTGGGGCGGCCCGCGATCGAAGCCACGACCTCGCCTACGATCGTGAGAATTCAACTCGGCCCCGATCGATTCGAGCTACCGCCGATGCCTCACTGCCCGCCCGAGCTGAAACGAATCATTGACCGCATGACGCAGAAGGAGCTTCCGCGTCGATACCAGACTGTTGATCAGGTACTTCAGGACTTGCGTTCTCTGGGCCGGGTCGACCCATCCCACGCAGTGCAGGCGCTCGGATCGGCGCAGGGTGGACCCGATCCGACTCAGCCGATGACTCAGCCTCCGGAGAGTTTCGAAGAGAACCGAGGGCCCCACGCTGCTGCACCCGGTCATTTTCAGAACACCGGCCAGCCTCGAATTGGAATGTCGGGGCAGACGCCCACATCAGGCTCGATTTCAAACCAGACTCCCCAGGGCACGCCGAATTCGACCCAGTCGGGCTTGGCGAGTGGGTTTTCGAATCCATCGAATCCGTCCGTTCCAATGGTTCCTGTGCAGCGGCCGCAGAATACGACGATCGAGATCGAAAAGACCCCGCAGAAGATCCACGTCGAACTACCGATTCAGCTCACGCAGACCGCCCTGATTCTACTGGGCGGCGCAACCGTGCTCTTTTTCCTCACGATCTCGATGGGCATCTGGATGTTGATCCTGCCCGCTGCTGCTGCCGGAATCTTTGCGATTGGATTCGCGCTGAAGACCGCCGAACTCGAAATCGATGCATCCCAAGATCAGTGGGTGATGACGCGTCGTTTCCTCACCTTCGAAACCACCAAAAACGGGCCAGTAAGAGACATCGTGTGCATGCGCGAAGAAAATCGCGACGGCAAATCCGTGCTTAATCTGGTCACCGAAAACCGAGCCTACGAATTTGCGACCGGGCTCAAACCCGGAGAAAACGCGTGGATCGTGGGTGAGGTCACAAATTTTGTGAACCGTCTGCGTTCGTGACCCAACGTCAACCTGCTTCCGCAATGTGAGACTTCCGTGTACAACGGTCTCCTCGCACCACTATTGACACGGAGC
>CAYFTY010000968.1:0-2176 GCA_964346045.1 uncultured Bradymonadales bacterium
CGTTGAGCGACTGCGCCCACTCGCCGAAAAGAGTCACCCCGCGAATGGGCTCGAGTGATTTGGCTCCGGCTTCGCGAGCTTCGCGCATCGCTGCGAGGGTGTCGGCTGTCTCGCCCGATTGGGTGACGGCAACACAGAGTGTTTTGTCGGTGATGATGGGATGCCGATAGCGGAACTCGCTTGCCAGGTCGACTTCAACGGGTACGCGCGCTACCTTCTCGATGAGATATTTGGCCACCATCGCCGCGTAATAGCTGGTGCCACAGGCAACAAAGATGATCTTGTCGAGGCTCGCCAGCCACTCGCGATCGATGTCGACTTCGCTGAGGTCGACGTCGCCGCGCTCGAGGTTTGCCCGGCCGCGCAAGGTATCGACGATGCGCGCGGGCTGCTCGAAAATTTCTTTGAGCATGAAATGTTTGTAGCCCTGTTTCTCGGCCGAGATCGGGTCCCAGTTGATATGCCTGGCTTCGCGCTCGACCTGGTGACCTTCGGCATCAAAAATATGCGTCGCATCGCGCGTGAGAACCGCCGTGTCACCGTCCTGCAAAAAGATGAATTTCCGCGTGTGCTCGAGAACGGCGGGCACATCCGATGCGGCAAAAGCCTCGCCCTCAGCGTGTCCCAGCACCATGGGTGAAGCGTTTCGGGCGACGACCAGCGACTCGGGGTGCTCGGCGTCCATCACGACCAGGGCGTACGAGCCGCGCACTCGCTCGAGAGCCGCCCGCACGGCAGCGTGCAGATCTCCCTCATGATTCTCGTCGATGAGGTGCGCGATGACCTCGGTGTCGGTTGCGCTTTGAAACTCGCGTCCGGCCTGCACGAGCTCTTCTTTGAGCTCGGCGTAATTCTCGATGATGCCATTATGCGCGACGATCACGCGCCCGGCTTTATGCGGATGCGCATTGGTTTCGGTGGGGCTTCCGTGGGTCGCCCAGCGCGTGTGGCCGAGGCCGACGGTGCCGTCGAATGGCTCGGCGTAGTAGCACCGTTCGAGATTGGTCAGTTTTCCTTCGGCCCTGCAGATCTTGACTTCGTCACCGTCGGCGATGGCGATGCCGGCCGAGTCGTACCCGCGATATTCGAGGCGTCTCAGCCCCGAGAGTAAGATGTCTCCGCACTCACGATTTCCGATATATCCAACGATTCCACACATGGGCAGCTCTCGGTCAGCGGTCGGCTTTCAGCGGTCAGCGGTCGGCAATGGAGTAACGTGCTTGGTCACCGGTTTTCGTCCATTTCAAACGGGCGGAATGTAGCTTCCGTGTGAATGACTGTCCAATCCGACCGGTTCTCTCGCGGTCGGCAGACTCACGGTATAGGACCTCACGCACCGGCTAAAGCTGCCATCGCGGACTGACCAATACCGCCGGGGACCCACAGGCTACTGTATTCGTGAATGAAGGACACGTCGGCGTTCTCTCACGCTGCCCCGTCCACTATTCGTTAAAAAAGTCAAAGCCCGCTTTGCGGCTTCCGGCCTCGCTGTCGAGGTCGGCGAGCAAGGCGGTGGCCAGAAATCCCCACATGGCATCTGGCGAGACATCTCCCTCGACCTCGATGTGAAAGAGGTTGCCGCCGGTCAGAAAGCCAAGGCCGCTCCAGCCGCGCTGCATTGTGCCGATCGGCTCTTCAAAGGGATCGAGCACGTCGAAGGTCCAGGGCTTGAGCATCCGCCGACGCACATAATACGACATGCCTTCTTTGACGACCCGCACCTCGTATTTACGCCTCAAAAAACTCAGCGTCCAGCTCGTGCGCGCGATCACTCGGCCCTGAGGGTTGAAGACCGCGATCGTATTGTCCGTAAACCCCGAGGTACGCCGAAAATGGAACTGCTCGCCCGTGATTCCGTCGTGGACTGAAAAGTTGATGTCGGGATCTTCGAGGATCGAATAGTCGGTGAGGTTCTGCAGCATTTCGTTTTCGCGTTGGCCGATACGGCCGATCTCCTGGCCATCGGCATCGCGCACGACGTACTCGCGCCTGAACATATTGCCAAAAAACTGCTTCGCACCCCCGGATTGCTCGAGGATGAGTTCGTTACAATCCGCCATCGTGCCGGCCTCGCTGAGGCGCACCGAGCGTGCATCGCGAGCCCCTGCTGCATAACGGCCGGCGAGCTCTCGTTCATAAAGCTCGTCGGCGAGCGATTGATTTTGCGTGGCACGGT
>CAYFTY010000969.1:0-2174 GCA_964346045.1 uncultured Bradymonadales bacterium
CTCAGCCTGGCAGGCATCACCGATGCCGTCACCGTCGCTGTCGGCCTGGTCGGCGTTCGGCTCGAGAAGGCAATTATCTTCGGCGTCACTCACACCGTCGTTGTCTGCATCGTCATCGCAGGCATCGCCGACGCCGTCGAGGTCTGTATCGGCCTGGTCTGCATTGGCGATCTCAGGGCAATTATCCGAGTCGTCGTCGATCTCATCTCCGTCGACATCGATGAGGTCATCACAGGCGTCGCCAATGCCGTCTCCGTCCACGTCCGCCTGATCGGAATTCGCAACGTCAGGGCAGTTGTCGTTTCCAACCAGAACCCCGTCGAGGTCCTGATCGTCGACAGGGATTTCGCTCAGGCCCGTCGATACCCAGAAGGGTTCGGCATATCCGCCGTCTTCGGCGGCTTCAGCCCCAACCTCTCGGATCCAGTCGGACCACTTATACACTCCCGAATAAATCGATCCTGCGCAGCCCTGGGGGCCGCGAGAGAGAGCACCGATCACACGGCCTTCCGTGTCGAGAGCCGTTCCACCGGAGTCTCCCTGGCACGTTCCATCCGAGCCGTAGAATTCCGAGGTCTGGACCGAGGTGTAGTCGGGGCAGTTATTTCCATTACATTGTACGACTCGATCTCCGAGGCTTCGTCGAACGCCCGAGCCGGACCCATCACCGGTGTGTCCATAACCAATTGCTCTGTACGTTTCACCACGCTGGGGTGGAATGTCGATACGAGGCGTGATGGGCTCGACCGAGCCGAAGGGCACGAGTTCTCTCAGTGTAATCAGGGCGATGTCGTAGCCGCACATATCCGATCCGCCCGGCGGGGTATCGATGCGTTGAGCCCGGTAGAATTTCGCCGAGCGCTCCATCACAGGCGAGGTCGTCACGAATACCTGATGGGCCTGCAATTTAGAGCCAAATGTGGTTCGGCCGCACTGTACATACTGACTGGTGACCTCAGCGATACAATGCTGGGCCGTCAAAACGAGGTTCGGAGCGATCAACGTTCCGCTGCATATTCCCCCTGCGTAGCCCTGGGCCGCAATGATTCCGACCGTGAAATTCGACTCCTCGTCGAATTGTCCGCCTTTGATTTCCTGGCGGTGGACCTGCGTTTCGCCGTCGGGAGCGCTGGCGTCACCACACGCGGTGAAGACCAGCGTTGCCGTCAACGCGAAGATGAGTGAACGAAAAATGCTCGATTTTCGTGGGGGCACTGAAAAGCTCCTCTAAAGATTCCTGGGTGGTGCGGAACATACCAGAATTAAATCAAAGGTGCCACCTGCCCCTACGTGAAGGGCCCGGTGGGCGGATGTGCGCTACTTTCCGACACCTCCATACCGATGCTCGAATTCCAGGATAGGTTCAATTTTAAATTCAGTAAATTCAAATTAATTTGATTTCAGATTCAGTTTTTTCGACGTGAAACCGCAGAGAGGGGGGCTTGGCATTTTGCATCGAATCGCTGTACATCACATCCTAGCAACGCCTGTTTCATGAATAAGGATGTTTCGTGGGCCAAGAGACACTCAAGAAATCACTGAAGCTCGTAGACGTATATGCGATCAGTACAGGGGCGATGTTTAGCTCGGGTTTCTTTTTGCTCCCGGGCATCGCTGCCGCGGGGACCGGCACCTCTGTAATCCTCGCGTATCTGCTCGCCGGTTTTCTGATCATTCCCGCGATGTTTAGCATCGCCGAACTCTCGACGGCATTGCCTCGCTCGGGAGGTACCTATTACTTCCTCGACCGCTCCATGGGCCCACTCGTGGGTACCGTTGGCGGCATAGGCAGTTGGCTGGCGCTGGTGCTGAAAAGTGCTTTCGCCCTGATTGGTATGGGGGCCTACCTCGCGATATTCTGGGAAGTTCCCATCAAACCGCTCGCGGTCTCGTTGACGGTTCTTTTCACGGTCGTGAACATCGTGGGTGCCAAAGAATCGAGCGGACTGCAGAGATGGCTCGTGTACACACTCATCACCGTGCTGGTCTTCTTCACCGTCGAAGGAATCTACAACGCGATTGGCTCTGGCGCAGTCGAAACCATCGCCACCCAGGAATTCGCGACGGAAGGGTTTGACGGTGTCTTTGCCGCCGTGGGTATGGTTTTCGTCTCGTACGCTGGACTGACGAAGGTCACCAGCGTGTCTGAGGAGGTCACCGAGCCCGATCGCAAC
>CAYFTY010000970.1:0-2170 GCA_964346045.1 uncultured Bradymonadales bacterium
CCTACGAAGGTTGGACCTACCGAGACGTCGGAAGCGAAAACTACTCGGCGTTTTCCCTGGCGAGCTGGCTTGTCGGACTGCCCGGCTCGAATTGAGTTCAGAGAAGGTTCGCAGCGAGTTCGGCCAACGCTGATCGCTCGCCTTTGAAAAGCGTCACCGTCGAAAAGATATCCTGCCCCTTGAATCGGTCGATCACGTAGGTGAGACCATTCGACTCACTGTCGATGTACGGATTGTCGATCTGGTAGGGATCGCCCGTAAGCACGAGCTTGGACCCCTCTCCGATACGCGTCAGAATCGTCTTCACTTCGTGCGGGGTCAGATTCTGCGCCTCGTCGACGATGAAGAACTGGTCCGGAATCGAACGTCCGCGGATATAGGTCAGCGGCTCAATCTCCATGATGCCCATATCGATGAGTTCGTCTGCGCCTCGCCCTGCCTTTTTGTCGGCATTGCTGAGCCCCATCAGATATTCGACGTTATCAAAGATCGGACGCATCCAGGGATTCAGCTTCTCTTCCATCGTACCGGGTAGATAACCGATATCGCGCCCCATCGGGAAGATCGGGCGGCTCACGACGAGCTTCTGATAGAGTTGCTCGTCGGTCGTCTTGCGAAGTCCCGCGGCAATCGCCAGCAGGGTTTTTCCCGTGCCCGCTTTTCCGATGAGAGTCACCAATTGAATGCGATCGTCGAGCAGCGCATCGAGCGCAAAAGCCTGTTCTTTGTTGCGGGGTCGAACACCCCACACATCGTCTCGGCTGCGCCGATTCAGCGGCCGGATGCGCAGTTCGCCAGTCCCATCGTCACGATGCACACGTCCGAGAGAGGTCTGGTTTCCGCCACCGAGGCTTTTCAGAAGTATGTATTCATTTGGGAAGAGCTCATTCATATGCTCTCCCGGATTCTCGTCGGCCGACTCGCTGACGCGGGGGCGAAACTCTTCGAGATCCAGTTCGAGGCGCCCGTCGTCATGCAATTCGTCGATGAGCTCGTCGGGCACCTCAACCTCGCATGCGCCCGGGTAGAGCTCGCTGATCGACACATTGTCGTTGTCGTAGTTCTCGGCCCTCAGATCCAGCACGTCGGCCCGAACGCGAAGGTTGGTGTCCTTGGTCACGAATACGCAGGGAGTCTCGGGATCTTGTTCACGGACGTGCAGCGCCACCCCGAGGATGAGATTGTCCTGCGTATGCGAGTTCAGCACGGCATCTTCGAGACGCTTATGCGTGAAAGCGACCCGCAGCGTGCCTCCGCCGGTTGTGGGAACCCCCTCGCGCAGATTTCCCATCTCGCGATACTCGTCGAGGATGCGACTGACCTCGCGAGCGTTTCGACCCAGCTCGGTGAGCTGTCGCTTGAAACCGTCGATCTCCTCAATCACGTGGATGGGGACGATGACGTTATTTTCCTCGAATTTTTCGAGAGCACGGGGATCGTGGAGCAGGACGTTAGTGTCGAGAACGAAGTTTTTGCGCATGTGTATCTCAATCTGCGGAGCTGGAGCGCACCGTCCATCCGTGGAAACCCGATTGGCCCGTGATCGTGGAGAGCCCGTATTCGATCATCGTGATCGATTCGACCCGAGCGGGTGTCAAGTGTTTGCGATGTCCTATGAATCGCCTTTTGTAGATCACAGGTCAAGTGCCGATCGACGTCACTCGAACTGATTGAGTTTCGTGAGGTCGAGTCCTCCGGTGTAGGCATACGATACGAAATCGTCATACCCATAGACGATGATGCCGAAAGGAACCGGGGCTTCGATCCGATGCGGGCCTTCATCGACCTCGATGTGGGCCCGCGCGATATTTGCCTCTTCGTCTACGAAATAGTCGGTGGTCGTCAGGTCGATTTCCTCGCCGTCCAGCGTCACGTTGAATCCGGGCCGGATGAGCACAGTCACGAACGATTGAAAATAGGTGGCCGGCGTCAGAAACGAATACGATGTCCGATATTGTTCTTCGGGCGGCACCAGGAAGAAAGCCGGGTCACCCGCGCGGTCACCGAATTCGGCATCCTCGCGGACTGAGTTCTGCCCCGATAGAAAGGCGCCGAGCATGATCGGCTTATCTGCAGCAGCCACGAAAAGCTCGGTCGTTCCAAACTCACATGACTGCCCGGCGTCCAGCGTGAAGGCGCCAGCCCCGGGATCACTCGAGAATTCGGTGCA
>CAYFTY010000971.1:0-2157 GCA_964346045.1 uncultured Bradymonadales bacterium
AGATTTCGACGATGCGGCCTTTGGGCCAGCCGCCGCCGAGGATGTGGTTGAGCTTCGGGCTGCCGGCCGAGAAGCGGGGCATCTGCCGCGCGCCCTCGCCGAAGACCTGAATGTCGTGTTCGAACTTGACCTTGCGGTCTTTTCTGAGCTCTTCGAGGTAGTCCGTGGCCTTCTCGGCCGATTCGTTGTAGTTGTCGCGAAGGTGCTCGGGCAGGCTCTTCATTACTTCCTCCTCCGAGATCGGGTCGGGCGTGCTCATAAGTTGTTTCGGTTGGGTTAGAGATACAGATCAGACAGGTCGAGCTGCTGATCGATGGTCGGCGTGTCGTCGTCATCGAGGCTGACTTTGGAGCCGTGGGGAGTCACTGTGATGACGACGTGGTCTTCTTCGAGGCTGTCGCGGATGTCGTCGGGGGTGGAGTCGTAGACGCGCACTGCCTTGCCTGATGGAGCGAGCTTGCCGGCAAAGGCGAGCTTGACCTCGTCAGCAATCTGATTGTCGAGGTTGTCGAGCTCAGCCTTGAAGTCAATCGGAGGCGGGCCTTTTCCGGCCTGCCTTTGTTTTTCCATATACTTTTGGATTGCCGCCTGGGCGAGCTCGGTCTGCCTCTTTTCGCTTGGTGTCATCGACTCCGGGGCGACTTCGATCTGGCCGAAGTTCATCGCTCCGCCCAGAAGGCGTTGGGTCAGTATTTCATGTGGCTTGGGCATAGATGCGTTCGTGAAGGAGTTTGAAGTAGAAAACCGCGCGCCGGCGCTCGGGGCGGTCGTCGCGGCTTGTGCAGTAGGCGGCGAGGTAGAGACGGGCGGCGAAGTCGTAGGCCCAGGGGCCGTACGGGTCCCACAGCCCCATCTTCTTGACGAAAGACTGCTTGCCGCCGCCGACGCCGTGAAGCTGGGCGAAGTGGCAGTCCTTGCAGAGCGGAATCGACCACTCGTCCGGACACTTTTTCGACCAGCCCCGGGCTTCGATGTGGTGGACTTCGACCTTGCGGACGTCGCCGAGACGGCGGGGCGCGAGGGCGTCCTGTGTCGAGTTGTTCTATATTAATATGCATCTTGCCAGGCCCCTCGGTTAAGCCCTGTTGAGAAGCTTAGAGTCCCAGCGGTCCTCCGTACCGTCGCTGCGCCTCAGGATGAACGACTTCGTTTTCCGACGTGATGTCCACCGCGAAGGTTGGGACTGATCTGCGTCTTCGACAGCGATCGAGGGTTTTTGGAGCCTAACGGCGCGTCTCAGCTCGACGGCGAGGTCGTCAGGGACTGCCGGAGCAGCGGGGCCACTGGCCTGCTTGATCGCTTTCTGCTCGCGAAGCTCTTTCTGGACTTTGCTGTTATAGCCGATTCCTTGTGAGGCGTAGACGGCTCGACCCTGGGTAATCGGTTTCCCGTCGGGGGTCCGGAAGAGATGCTTCGTGTTGTATTTGATCCACGTGGCGAGTTCTTCGACCGACTCCGCGCGTGACGCGTGGAGCGTCGCCCCATCATCGAATTGAAACCAGCGGTCGCGTAACTCTTCATGCGTAATGGGGAGCGCGATGACCCCGTGGATATGAGGCGGCGCGTCGGGGGTATCCTCGACAAAATGAACATATTCAAGCTCGGAGCCGGCAGCTTTCGCATGACGGCGGAGACCACGGAGGAAGGGAGAGCGGACATCCTTATTGAGGTGTTGCCGCTGCTCACTCCGAGGACGACCAGTGTAGTCAGGCTCAGGGTCAATCGTATGCGTGATGAGCCAGGCCTCCGGTAGCCGCTGCTCGAAGATGCGCGTGTAGTGCGCTACGTGGCGTCGCCAGCGTTTGGGGCCACAGTAGACACACTTCTTGCGATCGCAGGACTTGAAAACAAGGCTCTCGTCAAGCACTTCACCAGTTCGTTTGTCAGTGACCGACTCTTCGAAAGAAGCGGGATTGCGACACGAGAGTAGATCAGCGTCGGCCACGAAGCCAGGCGTCAGAGCTGCTTTTGAGGTGGATGAATCGGGTAGATTAGAGGTTGCACTAAAGTTTGCCATTATCTTCTACGGATAAGGCAGAACCGACGCCGGGTAAGGCGCCGGTGGGGCTGCAGGTAGAATTAGGACCCGCAGCAAATAGAATTGGGATTACCGGCGTGTGCTCGCGCTACCGTTGGCTTGGCTGCGCACGTAGGCCT
>CAYFTY010000972.1:0-2154 GCA_964346045.1 uncultured Bradymonadales bacterium
GCCGCCGGGGCGCGCGCGCCGTTCGACGCCTTTCTCGACGACGTCGCCGCCGAGCAGAACATCGTTCGCATGACGGACGAGCAGCTTCGCTTCGTGGACATCATGGCCGCAAACCAGAGGGTTCTGTGCAGCGGCGGTGCCGGGACAGGCAAGACGTTCCTAGCCTACGAGCTCGCCAGGAGGTGGATCACCGAGCGAGAGCCTGTAGCTCTGGTCTGCAAATCACCGTGGCTCCAGTCCTACCTTTCGGCCAGACTGCGCATGCCGGGGCTGGTGGTCGCGACCGTCGATCAGCTCCCAACGCGAGCGGCTCGCGCCCAGGTTTCATCTTTTCAGGCGCTCATCGTGGATGAGGGGCAGGATTTGATGAACATGCACGATCTCGATGTGCTCGAAGGACTCCTCGAAGGTGGCCTCGCCAACGGGCAGTGGTGCTTCTTCCATGACGTAAACAATCAGACGGGCGTCTTGGGGACGTACGATGATGTTGCCCTCGGCTGGCTCGAAGAGAACACCAAGGCGACCTGGCCCCTCACCACAAACTGCCGCAACACTCGGGTCATCCTCGATGCGGTGAAGCAGCGGACCGGTTGTGACATGGGCGTGATGGGCGCCGGAGAAGGTCCGGCAGTAAGAATTCGGAAAACGACCGCGGGGAAAGGGCCGGAGCACGCGCTGGCGGAAGAGCTCCACGAGCTCTACACACAAAAGGAAGCGCGCCCCTCGGACATCACCATACTGAGCCTTTTGCCCTTCGCCGAGTCGAGTGCCAGTCGACTCCCCACGAAGGCACTCTCCCAAATTGCGGTCCTCGACGAGTATTCCTTCCGAGACTTTCCCCCACCGAAGATTTCGTTTGCGACTGTGGGTGAGTTCAAGGGCTTAGAGAATCGTCACATCGTGCTCATTGACGTGCCACTGGAGGACCTGTCGCCTGAACTGAAGGCCCAACTCTACGTCGGGATGAGCCGGGCACGAGCCTACCTCTGTGTGATTCCTGGCACCACGGATGATAGTGCTTCACCGCCACTATAGCGACGCGAGGCAGCTACCCATACCCGAACACATGAGACATGAGAAACATAAAAAGCAAGACATAGAACGCTACGCAGCCACAACCCTCCAACCATCCAAATCCGCTCGACGGCTCATAGGAAGAGGATGATGCCTGGGTCGATTGGTAGTACGGAGCGCAACTTTGGCAGTAGAAAGGCGCGGGGGGGGACCAAGACGAATTCAGGATTGGCGCCGACTGGTGACAAGAATGGCAGATCGCTGTTTTTTCACTTGGGCGCGCGCCCTTCGAACTCTGGATGCTGGCGGGTTTGGTCGGATTCGTGTTGTAGGTGAGGATAGGCGTCGGTGTGACCATCGAGAATGAGCTCGTCGATTCGCTCGCGCAGCTCCAGCGGCGTCGAAACGGCCGGGGATGGTTTTGGAGTCTGTCGCTGCGTGGTGCGCGCTGCGAGTTCACGAACATCCTCGGACTGCTCCTCGAGGGGCTCGATGAGCCAGATGGGCTTGCGGCCTGTTCGTTCGGCAGCGAGGCGTCCGTCTCGCGCCCACTGACGCACGGTCTCTTCGATGACGCCGAGGCGGTCCGCCGCCTCGCGAACTGTGAGCTTGCCAGTTTCGCGGAGGCGCTCCTGCGGCGTCGCGAGCCCGTGGGTGTAGCGTACCCAACGGACGGCGTTGGCATCGAAGGGCCCCCCCGCGCCGGTGAGCAACCCCTCGGCATTGAGCCGTTCGGCGACGTCCACCTCGTCGTGGTGCTCGAGGAGTTGCTCGATCCGGACCACGACATCGGGACGGGTCAGTCACCCCGAGTGAAAAGCTCGGGGACGACGACGTTATAGCTCGGGCGGATGGTCCTTCGCTCCGAGCGGAGGACCAGACGACGAGCACGGTGCCGATGATGGTGCTACCGGGCGTCGAACCAGCACGGCCCGGCACCGCGCAGCAGGAGGTCAGTTGATAAGTTTCTGAGTGAAGGGGGCTCAAAAACGTTGACACGTTCCGCTATTGCGTTGCCGTCCATATCGTCAGGTAGCCTAGGTGGACTGCATAAGTATGTAGTCTCTGTCGAGGGGGGGGGGGGTCGGATGCCGGTGGGGGGAGGGAAGGCAGTTCTGTGAGGGGGGTGCAGGCGGGTTT
>CAYFTY010000973.1:0-2144 GCA_964346045.1 uncultured Bradymonadales bacterium
GCAGAAGCTATCTCGCCGACTTCGAGCGCGACGAGCTCGAACGCCTCGTCGATGCCTGTGAAACCCGTGTCTATCTGCCGGGAGAAGCCCTCTGGGCCGTCGGCGAGAAGCGCTCGGGAGCATTCATCATCGTGACGGGCAGGGTCGAGCGAAAAGTTCGAATCACGGGCAGCCGCCGCAACGAACAGTACGGCGAGACCGGCAGCATTCTCTCGCTCTCGGCGCTGGTTTCGGACTGGGAATTTCACAGCTCGGCGTACGCGCTCGAGCGCACCGAGATCTTGATGTTGACGAGAGACGCGTTCGAGAAGCTCTTCGAAGCCGAAGACATCGTGGCGTATAAACTCGTCGATCAAATCGCCGCCTATCTCGTGCGCGACATGCGGCGAGCCAACGAGCGCGTGCAAGAGGTCTTTGGCCGACCGGCTGAAACCCTGCGTATGCTGCGACGACGTATTCGAGAAGATACCAAAGCCTGATTTGGCTGGAGGAACGACATGAAGATCGGAGTCATCGGAGGTGGGTCCTGGGGTACGGCCCTCGCAAAATTACTCGTCGATAATGGCAATGAGGTCTCGCTCTGGTGTTACGAGCCCGAGCTTGTCGAGACAATCAACGAGACCGGCGTCAACGAGATGTACCTGCCGGGCTATCAGCTCGGAGACAACCTCACGGCGACCAACGACATTCACGAATGCGTGGCCGGCAAAGAGCTGATCTTGAGCGTTCCACCGAGCCACGTCGTGCGAAAGGTCATCAGCCAGGTGGCCGACGACATCCCGGTCGGTGTACCGATCGTCAGTGCGACCAAAGGCATCGAAAACGACACGCTGATGCTGGTCTCGGATATCCTCGAGGATATCCTGCCGCAGCGCTGCCACCCCTATCTTTGCTACCTATCGGGGCCATCGTTCGCCAAAGAAGTCGCGGCCCGCAAGCCGACGGCCGTCACGGTCGCGTCGTATAATCACAAGCTGGCGATGAAGGTGCAGGAAGTCTTCTCGAACGATGTCTTTCGCTGCTACACGAGCTTCGACGTCGTGGGTGTCGAGGTCGGTGGCGCGCTCAAGAATGTCATCGCCATCGCATCGGGCGCCATCAGCGCGATGGACCTCGGCCTGAACGCGAGCTCGGGTATGATCACGCGCGGTCTCAATGAGATCACCCGACTCGCCGTTCGCCTCGGAGCAAACCCGCTCACTCTGAGCGGTTTATCGGGCATGGGCGACCTCGTCTTGACCTGTACCGGCGGCCTCTCGCGTAATCGAACGCTCGGCCAGAAACTCGGTCAGGGCATGTCGCTGCAGCAGATTCTCGACGATATGAATATGGTCGCCGAGGGCGTGAAGACCTCGAAGAGCGTCTACGACCTCTCGAATAAGCTCGAAGTCGAAATGCCGATCTCGGAGCAAGTCTACAAGGTGATCCACGAAGACAAGAATGCTCAGCTCGCCGTGCGCGATCTACTCGGTCGCGACCTCAAACGCGAGATGGCCGGACTCTACTGATCCTCCTGCACCTGGTACCTAGAAGTGAGCGTAGACATCGATTTTGCGGACCTCGCTCCCATCGAGCCCACGCCCGACGACGTCGAACGCGAAGACGGCTATTTCGCGTCGTGGGACGACAGCGAACTCTACTGGCAGGCCTGGTGGAAAGGCGAACCCGAGGTCTGTATCGCATTGATGCACGGCTACGGTGAGCATTCGTCGCGTTACCATCATGTGGCGAGCGCTCTTGCGCGCGCTGGCTATGGCGTGATGGCGATCGACGCCCGCGGGCACGGCAAGAGCACTGGAAAGCGCGGCCACGCCCACGAGTACGACCATTACGTGCTCGACTACGAAGAGTTGCTCTCGCGCATCGAAGAGCGCTGGCCTGATCGCCCCATCTTTTCGTTCGGTCACAGCAATGGCGGGTTGATCGTATTACTTCATGCCCTGCGCCACGACCCACGCATCATCGGGTATGTCGTCACGAGCCCCTTCTGCGGATTCAAGGTCCAAGTCCCCGCACTCAAGGCCGCGGCCGGAAATATAATGAGCAAGATCTGGCCGACCTTCACACTACCGACCGAGCTCGACCCGGGTCTCGTAAGCCACAATCAAAAGGTCGTCGACGACCTTTTGATTGTGGCTTACGAG
>CAYFTY010000974.1:0-2143 GCA_964346045.1 uncultured Bradymonadales bacterium
GAAATGAGGGTGGTGGCCAAAGTGGTGCCGCGTTCAGGGGGAACGCCCTCGCTTCCTCGCGTGGCGTCGACCCCGGCCTGGAAGAAGCTTGCACCTCTGAGCCTCGCTCAGGTCGCCGAGCTCGAGCTCGAGCCCGAAATCGAATGGACCCTCGCGGTGCGCCCCGAGGTCGAAGGACGCACCCTCGCTGAGGCAGTCGATTCGATTGATCCGGTCGATGCCGCAGTACAACTCGTCAGGGGTCTCAGGGACCTGCACGAGACAGGGGTGATCCATGGCGATATTCAGCCCCAGAACGTGGTCGTTGGTGCGGAAGGGGCGCTACAATTCATCGACGTACAGCTCGCTCCGATCGGACCGAATGAGCCCGGGTACGTCGCAGGTAGCGCACCTCTGATGGCGCCCGAGATCTGGGAGGGGCAATCGCCCGACCAGGCGTCGGACCGGTATGCCCTGGCGACGCTGCTCGTGTGGTTTGGTGGTGACTTTCCGCTTTCGGGGAGGGGGCTTTCGGACTGGGCGTTGGCCCATCGCGAGGGGACGCCATCTCTCGATCATGCCGAGCAGGTCTTCGATCGGCGCATCACGAGCATTCTCAGACGTATGCTTGCCCGGCATCCCGATGAACGCCCACCGCTTCAGGAATTACTCGACGCGCTGCAGCCGTCGACTGTTGAAACTCCGATGGTGACCTCATTGCGGCCCCATCGGCGCATGATCGAAGAGGTGGTCGACGAGCTCGAGACTTCGGGTTCGAGGACTGCGCTCGCCGGTGTCAACCGAAGCGATCTCGATATCGTACTCGATTCGGTCGCCCGCATTCTCGAGTATCGTGGTCGCTTCGTAGCCGAACTCGGAAGACGCGATGCGAGCACGCCGTGGGCCCCGGTGCTCGAGATGCTCGAAGCACTGGGTAGTACTCATGACTTTCGACCTGATGGAGACCAGATTCGGGTCTTTGACGAGCTCAGTGACCTGGTTTTTGTAGCTCTCGGAAAACGTCCAGCGACCATCCTCTGGCGCGAGCATGAGGGTCTCAGTGTCGATCTTGCTGCATGGTGGAATCACCTGGGTCAGAGGGCAAAGATCGAGGGTCACGACCTCTCCTTTTTGGTCGTCACGAGCGAAGATGCACCTCATCGACTCGAACCCATTGATTCACAGCTCTGGGACTCGTGGCGCGCGTCGACTCTGCGCGCCGAGGTTCGCGGGATCCCTCAGAAACGCTGGGCGAAACTCGTCGAAGAGCACGGCGAGTGGCTCTCGACCATGCGCATGGCGCTGGACCGAGAGCTGGGAGTCGAAACACCCGAGGCGCATTCGGTTCGTCGAGACTGGAACACAGCCGGCCTGGTGGCCGTCGGTGCCTCGTTTGAGGACGACGTCGAACGATTGATGGCCCAATGTGCCTTTGGCGAGGCCGCCGCACGGTGCCAGGCGATTCTGGAAGCCATTGAAAAAAGGTCGAAAATGCCAGCTGGCGTGCCAGATGCGGGTCGAGTGCTCGAGCTCTGGGTCGAGGCTGCGACGCGGGGCGCTCGAGGCGTGATCGAGACCCGCGAGCTGCAGGATGCCCTGGAGAGACACGAAGACACCGATGGTCGCATGGCCATGGCTACGGCGCGTCTTTATCAGTCGCTCGGTATGCACGAGCGTGTGCTCGAGGTTTTGCGCGGCACGTACGCGCTTTTTCGCGACAAGGGCGGTGACGAGTCTCGTCGCAGATTTGCTTCGATCCAGGCACTGCGAGCGCAATCGCTCTTTTCTCGCGCTTCCTACGAAGAGGCCGTCAACGCCGCGCAGCTCGGTCTCGAGCGGTTGGCCGAGACGCCGGCGCCTGCAACACGTACTCATCTTTCGCTGATCGAGGCTGCACCGGACGCTCTTCATGGCGATCGTGCCGCGCTCGAATCATTGCTAGAGCTCGCGAACGACAGTCGTGAGGCCCCACCGTTGCTCTTAGCACGTGCACATTCCTACCGCGCGATCGGGCTCGCACGATGCGGCGAACTCGATGAATCGACCGATGCGTACATCCGAGCACTCGAAGTCGTCGAAACCGCCGGTCTTTCGGCAGAGCTGCCGACGTTTTTGCTCAACGTCGGCACGGCATATCATAAACAGGGTCGGCTCGGGCTCGCCC
>CAYFTY010000975.1:0-2141 GCA_964346045.1 uncultured Bradymonadales bacterium
AGGTGATGTCGACGTGCACGTCAAATATGGTGGCCTGAAACGCCAGTCGCAACGAGGAGTGAAACCATGATGTCAAAAGCGTCGCGTTTGGGCTGGTAGAGAGCCACATCTCGCGGGTATCGCAACATGAAGCGGATCTATCTTGCGGTTGTTGCTCCAGGAGATTCAAGACCTCTGTCCCGATGGTTGTGACGGCGACCTGACATCGCTCTTGATGGCAGCCTACTGGTCGGCGCCCGACGATGACGCAGAACTGCAGGGGAGAGTTCTCGACGCGATTGTCGAAAGCGCTTCGAAAAAGGGCGGGGGACCGCTGGCATCGGCCCGTATTTATCAGGGACTCGAGGCGATGAAGGAAGAGCGTTTCGAAGACGCGATGGTCGCTTTCCTCGAGGCCGAGCGCATCTATAAGAAGGAGAAGTACCTCTCGGGCGTGGCGCGTGCAAAGTACTTCATCATGCTGGCGCAGATGGCGCGCGAGAATCCTGATGATGCATACGAAGCCGGGGCAAGCGCGGTGCAGATTCAAGCCGAACTTCGGGATTTCTCAGATGCCGCACATACCTTCTCGCGGCTTGCCGGGCTCTATATCAACTTCGATCAGAACTCCAAGCCCGGTCGCTATCTGGGCTCGGCTCGCGAAGTGCTCGAGGCGTCGGTACACACGCAGCTCGCCATGGGCAATTTCTCGAAGACATCCGAGTCGCTCTTCCACTACGCGACCTTTTTACTCAAGATCGGTCGCCTGCCCGAGGCCAAGAATCGCTATCAGATGGCGGTCGTGTTCGCGATTCGCTCGACGCGATTCGACATCGCGGCACTCAGTCACCTCTCGCTCGGCATCATTGCGCGAGAGGAAGAAGACGCCGAGACCTTTCGCGACGAAATCTCGAGGGCACAGATGATGGGAGAAATTTCGGGGGACCCCGAAGTCCTCGAGGCGATCCAGCGTGCCCTGACGGGCCCGAGTGAGGACACCGAACCACCGACCCAACTTCTGTGAGCCGTTGTCATGAAGAAATCGCCGGGCATCCTGCCCATGCGGCCAAAACTCGTCGCCAAGGTCTGGGGCGGACGCCGTCTGGGCGACGTTTTTGGCAAGCCGATTGGAGAAGGTTCCTGGGGTGAATCGTGGGAAGTTGCCGACCTCGTCGAAGGAGAGAGTATCGTCGCATCGGGGCCTCATGCGTCTAAATCGCTTGGTGAGGTGCGTGCTGAATTCGGCGCGAGTCTGGTCGGTACCCGTTCGCCGACATCCCGCTTTCCACTCCTCGTCAAAGTCCTCGACGCCGCGCGTGACCTGAGTGTGCAAGTGCACCCCGGAGAAGACGATCTCGAACGTTTCGAAGGCGCTCAGTCGAAAGACGAGAGCTGGCTGATTCTCGAGTCCGACTCAGGCGCGATCCTTCATGGATGCCGCGCTGGCGTGTCGAGCGCAGATTGGGAAGAAGCAGTGCGAAGACGCGACCCGGTGCCGCTACTGCGTCGCGTGCGGGTCCAGCGTGACGATGTCTTCCGGGTATCGCCCGGCTGCGTGCATGCCATTCTCGGGGGAACAGCTCTGCTCGAGATTCAGCAGCCCTCAGATACGACCTTCCGGGTCTTCGACTACGAACGTCCAGGGCTCGATGGCAAGCCGCGAGAGCTCCATGTCGATGAGGCTCTCGAGGTCTCGGTCGTCGAAGAAGTCGAACTCAGGCCGGCGCCGTCACGCTTTCGGGCCGGGGACACCGAGGTCTCAGTGCTCGTCGATGTCGATGCGTATCGAATCGAGCGACTCGAGATCGAGGATGCACTTTCATGGAGCATCGACCCCGGGTCCCCTCAGGTCATTTTCGTGACCCGCGGCGAAGTTGTGCTGGGGGATGTACAACTCGACACCTATGAAACGGCGATCATCCCGGCAGCCGAAGGCCAGGTTCAGGCCGTTGGACGGGCCGATCTCGTGGTCGCAGGCCTTGGCGGACGACGACTCGTCGACGCCTGATCAGAAGAGGCGATGGGTCTCGATCAGGGCTGCCCGGTCATGTTCGAGCGCTTTCCAATCGGCCAGCAGACGATCCGCTGCCGAAGTCTCCGACTCGAGGATGATCTCGAGCGGTGAGAGAAAGATCGCTTCGGAGGCGTGGCCGTCGCGCGCG
>CAYFTY010000976.1:0-2139 GCA_964346045.1 uncultured Bradymonadales bacterium
ATTCCGACGATGACAGGCTTGGTCGCGATGGGAGACATCAGTTCTTGTCCTTTTCCTTGTCTTCCATCTTGGCGAGCAGCAGTTCGCCGAGGGTCGCCAATTTCTCGTCCGATGGCTTGCTTCCGCGGTTGTTGCGATTTCCTCGATTCTTGGTACCGCCGCGCCCTTTCCGGTTCGAGCCACCTTTGGATTTCTTTCGACTCTTGTTGTCTTTGGGCAGAAGCGCTTTGCGCGACAGCCCGATCCGCAAACCTTTTTCGCCGTCACGATTCTCGATATCGATGACCTTCACTTTGATGGTCTGTCCCTTCTTGACGTAGTCGCCGGGATTCTTGACGAAATCGTGAGCAATCTCAGACTTGTGCAGAAGTCCAGTCACGCCGGGCGCGAGGGCGATGAATGCACCGTAGTTCTTTACGTTTTCGACCTTGCCTTCGACGATATCGCCGACTTCGGGTGCCGCCTCTTCCTGCGCCTCTTCTTCGATGTCCGGACGCATCTTCTTGAGCCGGTCGATCGTCAGATGGATGTGGCGACGAAGGCCCCTGCGACGCACTCTTTTACGCGCCTTGTGCAAAAGCCCATCTGCTTCATGGACCCACCCGGCTGCTTTGACGGCATCCGAGTCTTCCGATTCGGCGCGGTCGAGAAGTACCTGAGCCAGGTTATGCATGAGCAGCGGACTCGACGACGAAGCCTGAATGCCACGTCGATACGCCGACTCGGCTTTGGCCAGATCAGCCTCTGCCTCTTTGTACCAGGTGCCGCGTGCGTTCCACGTGGACTCCGGGTCATCGAGTTCAGCCGCCTTGTCCCAAACCTCTTCGCTGCGCTCGCGCGCGTTGAGCCAGAGCGCCTGCGCAAAGAGCGTGTGAAAGAAAGCGTCCTTGTCGTATCGCGACTCGATCGCCTCGAGTTTCTCGGCAAGCGATTGGGTCCACTCGGGTCGAGCGTTCACATCGCCGATATCGAACATCAGGGCGGCAAATCCCAGTCGTACCAGGTGCAAGAGCCGGGATGCATCGTCGTCCTCGAGAACGTTGGGGTCTGCCGATGCGTAGGCATCCAGTGCATCGAGCACGAATTGCAGAACATCGTCTGCACGTCCTTCGCGGCGAGCGACATCGCCGGCCACAAAGAAGTACTCCATGGAGTTGCCTTCTCCCTGCCCCATACGCAGGATGCGATCGCCCAGATCTCGATGACCGAGCTTGATGCAAAGCTCAGCCACGGTGGGACCGATCTCGGAGTATTTCGTGGTGTATTCGAGCAACTGTTTGAGCTCGAAGGTCACATCGGTACGACGTGTCACCTCGTCCGAGCCTTCATCCTTGGACTCGGCTTCGCCTGCCTCGTTCGACGTTGCGGCGGCGGCTTCTTCGGACTCGCCATCTGACTCGGGCTCTTGATCCATCGTTTCGTCGGAGTCCTGCTCGTCTGGTGCGGCTTCTTCGTCATCGGTGCCAGATACGTCGGATGGAGTTTCCGATGATGATTCAGCATCTTCCGGCGCTTCATCCACTTCTTCTCGAGCTGGGGCTTCATCCTGAACCGTGCCGGGATCAGCGGCCGTTTCCGATGTCGACTCGGCCGCATCCGGCGCGTCGTCAGGTGCATGTGTTGCGTCACCCGATGTGGCTGAGGCCTCCTGATCGCTGGCGGTCGGCCCCTCGGCTTGTGTAACCACAGCGGCATCCGAGTTCTCGGCAGTCTCGGCGGTAGCTTGCTCGACATTTTCTTTTTCGTTCTGGCTCATCCTGACATTCTCTCAACAATCCACGAATTACGGAGGTACTATCGTAGATCCGAGCGTTTGACCACCTCCGTTCGCGTGCCCATTGGCGACGAGATATCCCCCGCCTGGGTCCAGCTGGTAGGCTGTCGAAAAATCGAACATTGTGGTGGATGCTGGCGTTCGACCCGCCAGCTTTCGGCAAAGCGAATGCTCGGGACGCGCGTGTCGAGTCAGAACCTGGATCGCAGCCGTTCTGCTTCTTCGTCACGGCCGAGCGCCGCCCACAATTCAGCGGCCATCGTCCACGAAAATCTGGCTCTCTCGAGCTTTCCGGCATCTTCTGCGAGATCTCCGGCGACTTCTGAAAGCCACGCAAAGTCTTTCTCGGCATGCAGTTTACGCCG
>CAYFTY010000977.1:0-2136 GCA_964346045.1 uncultured Bradymonadales bacterium
CCTGGGTCGACGCGCGGAAGATTCCGAAGACCAGTATCTCCCGGGTGTCGAGGAAATCGGTCTTCAAATGCTTCACGAGACCAGGACCTGCCACTTTGGGATCGAGACGGGTGATCTCCCAGGCCGCCTTGGAGCGAATTTCGGGCTTGTTATCTTTGAGATGCGGCTCGTAGCAGGCGAGCTTGGCTGCATCATCGCCCTTGGCGTTGCACTCTTTGGCCATTTCGACGAGCGGGAGGAAGCTCTCGAATTTGGCTCCGAGGTCCTTGTACTCCCCCTGGGTCTTTTCGACGAGGCTCTTGAATTTGTCGAGGTTCTCGCCGGTCGAAAGGTATGCGTACTCCTGCGCGACGATCCAGTTGAACTGGTATCGCTCGACTTCCTTTACGGGGCTTCCCTTGCCTTCGAGAATCGCCGCGCGCTTTTCGAAATCGATGACGACGCCCTCATCGGCCATCTTGAGCAGCGGCCCAATGGCCTTGCGCTCACCAAGGCGATTCAGCGCCGACGCTGCGTCCTGGCGCAACTGAAGCTCGACCAGACCATCGGTAATATCGTCCCAGTCTTCCTGAATTTCATTGAGCAGAACCTTTTCGAGGATTTCGTAGGCGGCGGGATCACCGATGTCTCCGAGCGCGTAGATCGTCTCGGATGCGATCTGTCCTTCTTTCACGCGCCAGTTCACGGCTGCACGGGCTTTGAGCTTGGCCGGGGCTTCCTTCACCTCTTCGAGGTCTTTGACGAGCATCTCGACCGACTCCTTCGCGCGCATCGAAGCGAGACGTTTGGACGCTACGAGCTTGGGATGATTCTGCGGAAAGGGAGCACCATCCGGACGGTCGTATTTGAGCATCAACTTCTGGATATCTTCACGCTCGAGTTTGTAGATCTTCATCAACTCGGCCACGACCTTGGGGCCGATGCGCTGAATCGCGAGACCGCACGCAGCGTCGAGGTTCTGATTGGTGTTGTTGGCGTAGAAGACCGCGAGGGTGACCGCTTCGATGGTCGGGGCATCGACCGCATCAGGATCCTGAAGGGCAATCTCCCCGATGGTTTCACAGGCGTACGCATGCAGCGCAATCGGATAGGTATCGACATCGAGAGCAAGGATATCGCGAAGCGCGGGTAACACCTTGGGGTCGGGCAGGTCCGCGAGGGCCGAAAGAATGTCGAGCTTCAGGTCGTTGTCGTCGGACTCCGACAGAAGTTTGAGCATCAGGTCGATGGCGTCTTTAGCGCCGATCTCAGCCAGAGCTTTCGCCGCAGCTCCAGCGTACCCGGTCGCGTCCGACTCGAGCTCGGCGAGGTACGCATCTTTTCCTGCTTCGTCCCGAATCTGAACGAGGAGCTCCATGGCACCCTTTTGATTCGGACCGGCATCCGTGTAGACCTTGACCAGCGCGGGCACGACTTCTTTTTGCTTCTCTTCGTCGAGGTCGCCGACACGGTTCAGGATCATCTGACGGTCGACTGCATCACCAGCGTTGAGCTCTTTGGATACGTAGGCAGGGTCTGTCCAATCGGGTGCTTCGCACGCGGTGACCAGGAATGTACTGCCGACGACCACGAGGGCCAGTGCCAGAAGTCGCAGATTCGTCATTGGCATCTTCTTCATGTCTATCCTCTCTTTGAATTCATTCACCGCGCCGCACCACACCGATGTAAGGGAGATTGCGAAATTTCTCGGCATAGTCGAGCCCGTAGCCGATCACGAACTCGTTCGGAACTTCGAAGCCAACGTACTGCATGGGAATGTCCGCCGTGCGATTCTCGGGTTTATCCAGCAGAGTACACACGTGGATCGATTTGGGTTTGCGAGTCTGTAGATTTTCCATCAGGTACCGCATCGTCAGGCCAGTGTCGATGATGTCCTCGACAATGAGCACGCTCCGGCCCTTGATCGGCGAGGAGAGATCTTGCGTCATACGCACGACGCCCGAGGTTTCGGTCGAATCGCCGTAGCTCGACAGCCCGAGAAAATCGACGCTCAGCTCGAGGTCGATCGCTCTCACCAGATCGGCGAGGAAGAGAAAACTCCCTTTGAGCACCGCGATGACGTGCAGGTCGTCCTCGTGCGAAAAATCCTCGGTGATGCGGGCCCCGAGCTCTCGGATTCGCTCGTCGAGCTGCTCC
>CAYFTY010000978.1:0-2132 GCA_964346045.1 uncultured Bradymonadales bacterium
ATGAACCTCCACCATCACGCCATCCAGACCGGCAGCAATCGCGGCGCGTGTGAGCGGAGCGATCAGCCTGGGCACGCCCGTGCCGTGCGATGGGTCTACGATCACCGGCAGATAGGTCTCCTGGCTCGCCCAGATGGCTCCCGCGAGGTCGAGCGTGAACCGAGTCTCATCCGAGAACGAACGGACGCCGCGTTCGCATAGGATAATCTGATCGTTTCCGCCCTGGGCGATATATTCGGCGGCGAGCATCCACTCGCGTAGAGTCGCCCCAAACCCACGCTTCAAGAGCACGGGTTTGTTGGTCTCACCCAGGGCCTTCAGGAGCGGGAAGTTGTGCATGTTGCGGGTCCCGCCCTGGAATGCATCGCCCCGCGGTTCCATCTGCTCGATGGCTTCGACCGACATCCCCTCTGTCAAAAAAGGCATCTCGTTTTTGAGGCTCGACCGCCGCAAAAGCTCGATTCCTTCGATGCCCATCCCCTGAAACGAGTAGGGCGAGGTCCGTGGCTTGAAGGCTCCGCCGCGGATGATGCGTGCTCCGCCATCGCGTACGAGGCGCGCCGCCGCATCCATCTGGTCAGAACCTTCGACCGCACATGGGCCTGCAATGACAATGAACTCGTCGCCGCCAAGCGCGACATCTCCCACCTCGACAACGAAGCTGTCGTGAGGGAATCGGCTGCGGTGGACCAGCGGATACTCCACCTCGCTCGTGCCCTGATGAGCATCAGCAAGTGCGTTGGTCACTCCGGAATCGGCCATCTCAATCTCTCGGTTGCTCGAGAAGCTCCATCACTCCTCGGATGCTGAAAAGTTAAGCACGATTCTGAATTTTCAATTTTTTTTGAAAACACTGAACCGATGCCCTCAATAGCTAGCAGGCAGGATCGCAAAATTCAATCCCTCAGCTTTGAAGCGGGCGTCGCGTCACGAGAGAAATGCGGGGTGGAAAGGGTCGCCCCCTTCCACCGGTTTTGCGTGGGTCCAGGATCTAGACCGTGATGAAATCGACGTATTCACCGTGGGTAAGGCAGTGCGCCCAGATGCGAACGGTGTCACCTTTCTGAAGTCCATCGGGGAGCGCGCAGAGGTAGACGGTATTCTTGCCGCTATCGTCGGTGAGTTTGCCCCCACCAGAGACCGCGTAGGCTCCGTTGGCCTCTTCATTATCGCCGGGCCATTCGACGAAATTCGACTGCAGCTCTTCGGTCTCGCCATCGACCGCTTTACGGATGCGGATCCAGTCGTACCAGTGGCCTTCGGGGTTATCCTCGGTGCGCGGTGCATTCGGGTGCCGGGCGTATCCTTTCTCGGGATCTCCCCACATCAGTGCGACGTAGCCCGTCGGCACCAGCGCCGGATCGAGCTCGGGGATGTAGGGAAGGTGCTTTCCGAGATGCTGCTTCTCGCCGTCAGGGCCGTTGATGTCGCCGAGGTAAGATTGAGGAATCGCTCCCGCGTTGCCGCGTCCTTTATTGAATCCGATCGGATCCCAATTCGCAGGCTTTGTCTTGGGAACCGACGCGTCTCCCGCGGCCTCCATCATTTCGTTGCGGGCTTCTTCTTGTTTTGCAGCGGCGTCTTCTTCGAGCTTCTTGGCGTCGGTCTCGTCGGCCATTTGGTCGGGCGTAGGCGTCTTGCCTCCGCAGGCAATGACATGCGGTACGAGCACAACGCCTCCGGCTACGGTTGCCAGCTTTACGAGAAATTCACGACGATTCTGGGATTCTTCCATCTCGTTCTCCTTCGTTGGACATCTTCACCCCCAAGGTTGTACGAGATTTCGAACGCGAACGCGAGTCAATCAGGCGCGTATCCAGCGATCACCGGTCGAGAATCTCATATCTTCGCAACTGCTTGAGGTTCTGCGAGTCGCGGGATACACAGGAGCGGTCAACGATGAAACTCTTTTGCTTCTGTGCGAGTGACTTTGGCGAATGGGAGTTCCTCACCGATTTCGATTCGCCCATCTGCCCGGGCGGGGACTTTCTGCTCGAAAAGCTTTGAGCGGAGTTCGAAGACGGACTCGGCGGGTGCCTTATTGAGGTTCAGCGCCTCGGGCTATTTTACTGCGGGGGGCTGGTGGGTAACTGATGTCGGCCTTTTTTCTACTCACGATGTCGGGGGTGGCG
>CAYFTY010000979.1:0-2131 GCA_964346045.1 uncultured Bradymonadales bacterium
AGAGTCCGGCCGCCTGAGGCTGTAGATGGAGATGAGTCATGAGTACTCGACAAGAAGTGATTTCGCTGATGAACGAACGCATCGTCGTGCTCGATGGGGCGATGGGCACGATGATCCAGGGCTATGAACTGGGCGAAGAGGATTTTCGCGGCGATCGTTTTGCGGATCATCACGAAGATCTCAAGGGTGCAAACGACCTTCTGGTGCTCACGCGACCCGACGTGATTCGAGAGATTCACGAGCAATTTCTCGAAGCGGGCGCAGACATCATCGAGACGAACACCTTCAACGCCCAGGCGATTTCGCTCGCCGACTACGATCTCGAAGAGCTGGCGTACGAAATGAACGTGGCTGCTGCCCGCATCGCACGCGAGTCGGCCGATGCCGCTTCGACACCTGAACGTAAGCGCTACGTAGCCGGCGCCATTGGCCCCATGAACCGAACGCTCTCGCTCTCGCCTGATGTCAATGATCCCGGCTACCGAGCGATGACTTTTGACGAAGCACGCGAGGCCTACGCCACCCAGATTCGAGGGTTGGCCGATGGAGGAGTCGATCTTCTGCTCGCTGAAACCGTCTTCGACACACTTAATCTCAAGGCTGCGATCGTGGCCATCGAAGAAGTGCGGGAAGAGACAGGCGAGGAGCTGCCGCTGATCCTATCGGTGACGATCACGGATGCCAGCGGGCGGGTACTCAGCGGACAGACCCTCGAGGCATGGTGGATATCGGTCAATCACGCAAAACCTGTGCTTGCGTCGATCAACTGCGCGCTGGGGGCAAAAGAGATGCGTCCCTATGTCGAAGAGCTCTCACGCATCGCCGGCACCTACACGGGTTGTTATCCAAACGCGGGGCTCCCCAACGAATTTGGCGAATACGACGATACGCCCGAGCATATGTCGGAGCTCCTGGCAGAATTCGCTCGCGAAGGCTGGCTGAACATGGTCGGGGGATGCTGCGGCACCACGCCCGAGCATATTCGCGCAATCGTCGACGTGGTCGATGGCGTCAAACCACGAGGAATCCCCGAGATCGACGAATATACGCGATACGCTGGGCTCGAGCCTCTGGTCGTCCGTCCCGAGGCCAATTTTCAGATGATTGGAGAGCGAACCAATATTACCGGTTCGCGGCGTTTCAAGCGGCTCATTAAAAACGAAGACTACGAGACGGCACTCGACGTGGCCCGCCTGCAGGTGGAGGGGGGCGCGAACATCATCGACATCAATATGGACGAAGGTCTGATCGATTCGGTGAAGGTGATGCAGACCTTCCTGAATCTCGTGGCGGCCGAGCCCGACATTTCTCGGGTGCCCATCATGATCGACAGTTCGCGCTTCGAGGTCCTCGAGGCGGGGCTCAAATGCGTGCAGGGTAAGGCAATCGTAAATTCGATCAGCCTGAAAGAGGGCGAAGAGGAGTTCATCCGACAGGCGAGCATTTGCAAGCGTTACGGCGCCGCCGTGGTGGTGATGGGATTCGACGAAACCGGTCAGGCTACATCTGCCGAACACAAAGTCGAGATCGCCAGAAGGGCGTTCGGGATCCTACGCGACGAGGTCGGCTACGAGCTCACAGATGTGCTCTACGATCCCAACATTCTGACGGTCGCGACCGGGATGGACGAGCATAATCGCTACGCCATCAATTTCATCGAGGCGATTCGCCAGATCAAAGAGGAATTCCCGCAGGTCAAGATCGTAGGGGGGGTATCGAATATCTCCTTTTCGTTTCGCGGCAATAACACGGTTCGCGAAGCCATCCACGCTGCGTTTCTCTACCACGCAATCTCGGCTGGTATGGATATGGGCATCGTCAATGCCGGCCAGCTCGAGGTCTATGAGGAGGTTCCAGATGACCTGCTCGAGCACGTCGAAGATGTGCTCTTCGACCGCCGGCCAGACGCCACCGAACGCATGGTGGCCTTTGCCGAGACCGTCGCCGACACGGGTGGCAAGGAGCGCAAGGTCGATACGGCCTGGCGAGAAGCTCCGGTCCAAGAGAGGTTGCGACATGCCCTGGTCAAAGGCATCGACGAGTACATCGAAGAGGATGCCGAGGAAGCGCGGCACGAGTACGACCGCCCGCTGCCACGCTCGAACTCAATCCCGCCGATGCGACGGCCGAC
>CAYFTY010000980.1:0-2130 GCA_964346045.1 uncultured Bradymonadales bacterium
ATTCGAGAACCATCTGTGAGGGGTCTTCAGCTTCGAGCGCCTTGAAGACCTCGCCCGACCTCTCGACGAGGAGATAATCGCCGGCCACGACGACCGCCGCGATTTCTCGCTCGCGCACGTCGACGATGACGCGATTGGGCAACTCCCTTTCGATATGAACCCTGGCGGCCCATTCGAGTGACTCTCCCAGGAGTGCGCTGCGCTCGACGTCGACGTCAAAGATATTCATGCCCTCGACGAGCTCGATATGACGCAGAAAAGGCTCGCGCTCGATCACGTCGAGCCCATCGACGTCGAGCTTCGAGACCGCGAAATACGGACTCGAAATCGCATAGACATAGGCTTCGAACGCGCCGTAGGGAATCGCAATCGCCACCGTCACCAGAGCGAGCACGGGTGCGACCTTGCCCCCTACCCCTTTGAAGAAGTTCGAGACGTCGGTACAGCGCTCTTTGAGGCTGCGCTTTCGTCGATTGCGGCGATTGAACATCTTGCGTCTTCCCTGAGCTCCGAGTCGCCATCCTTGGCGACCGTGTGCGAATCATAGATGAGCCGATGCCAGCATCAACTCGGTGAAGTCTTCGAATGCGATACCCTCTCGGGCTGCCATCTTGGGAATCAGGCTGGTCGCCGTCATCCCGGGAATCGTATTGACCTCGAGCACGCGAAGATCGTCGGGCTCTCCGATCACATCGACTCGTGCCACACCCCGACAGCCAAGCGCTTCGTAGGTCGTTGCACCGAGGGTTCGCAGTGTGTCTTCGAGCGATTCGTCTTCGACGGGCAGATACTGCGTGGTGCCCGACTCGTATTTGGCCTCGTAATCGTAAAATCCGTCTTCGGGCCGGATTTCGATGGCCCCCAGATAGACACCATCGAAAAAGCCCACCGAATATTCGGGTCCGTCGACGAGCTCCTCGAAAAGCACGCCCGAGCTCGGCGCCTCGGTGAGCAGCCCATCGAGCTCTTCGAGTGCCGCCGAAAACTCTTCGACCGTCGTGCAGCGATGCACGCCGACGCTCGACCCGGCATCGTTGATTTTGGCGATGCACGGAAGCGGAACCGACCGCAGGTAGGTCTCGTGGGCCGAAGCGTCGAAATGACGCGCCCCGACGAAGATTCCTACGGGCGTCGGAATGCCCCTTTTCTCGAGAATGGCCTTGGCGCGTGTCTTATCCATCGCAATGGCCGAGGCGAGAACTCCGCTTCCCGTGTACGGGATCTTTGCCATCTCGAGAAAACCCTGGATGGCACCATTCTCTCCGCGACCTCCATGCAGTCCCAGAATCACGGCCGCCGGTTGTTCTTCGACGAGTCGGTCGAGTTCTTCGGGCACGTCGTAGGACGTCACCTCATAGCCCTTTGCTTCGAGCGCCTCGTAAAAGGCGGCGCCGGTGTTCAGGCTCACGTCCCGCTCGTTGGAGTCGCCGCCCGTGACGACACCGACCTTCTCTCTACGAAACTTCTGCGGGTCGATATGCTCGAGCATCACGAACCTCCCGCCAGCTCGGCCTCGATCTCGAGCATCCGGGTCCAACCGTCGAAGCCGACGAATTGAACCTCGGGCCGAAGCTCGACGCCAAATGCTTCTCGAACCTCGTGGCGCGCCCGCGCCATGAGCTTCAGGAAGTCGTCTGAGGTCGCGCTCTCTTCATTGATGAAGAAATTGGCGTGCAGCTCGCTGATGCGAGCCCCGCCCTCACGATGTCCCTTCAGACCCACCTCGTCGATGAGTCGTCCCGCGTAATCGCCCTCGGGATTGGCAAAGGTGCTCCCAACGCTGGCGAGTCGATATGGCTGCGTGCGATTGCGACGATCCTTGTCTTCTTTCACACGTACCGATGCTGCATCGACATCACCGCGTCGAACCGAAATGCCTCCACCCACCACGACACTACCCGTCTCGGGCAGTTTCGAATGGCGATATGCCATATGAAGTCGGTCGGGAGTCACCGTGCTTACCGTCCTTGGCTCGCTGGGCACGATCAAATCGACGTGCCGCAAAATTTCCGAGAGTTCAGTCTCTCGCGTCCCGGCATTCATCGCGATTGCCCCCCCGAAAGTTCCGGGGATGAGGACCCGGCGAGACCATCCAGAAGCTCGAGGATGATCGGGTCATAGAGATCGCAC
>CAYFTY010000981.1:0-2129 GCA_964346045.1 uncultured Bradymonadales bacterium
GGGTCTCGCGATGTACGAGAGGTTGACCTGAAGCACGCACGGTCTCGCTCGACCGATCCGGCAGGCGCGATGAACGCTTTGTGACGCATGGGAGAGGCGTTATAGTCAGCCCCCCGTGGAGGTTTGATGCGGCGCTGGTTGCTCTTCTTGATACTCTTGCTGGTGGGATGCGATGCGAGTTCGAAACAACCTGTGCGCGTCTATGCCGCATCATCTCTGACAGAGGTTTTCAAAGAGTTAGAGAGAACATTCGAGAGAACCAACCCCGGGGTCGACGTTCGCCTGAATTTTGCCGGTAGCCAGACGTTGCGTCTGCAGCTCGAGGAGGGGGCGCCGGCAGAAGTCTTTGCCTCGGCCAATGAAGTTCACATGCAAGCCCTGGTCGACCGAGAAATCATGCAGCCGGCCCGCATTTTTGCAACGAATCGTCTGGTGGTGATCGTACCCGAGGGCAACCCGGCTGGGATCGCGCAATTCGACGATCTGGGCGAGGCTCGACGTCTGGTCATCGGGATGTCCGAGGTACCCGTAGGGATCTACACCGACGAGGCCTTCGATCGGGCCGACAGAGACCTACCGGGTTTCGATCAAAAGGTGCGTGCTTCGATCGTATCTCGAGAGGCCAACGTGCGGCTGGTGCGCGCAAAGGTCGAGCTAGGCGAAGCCGATGCTGCGGTGGTCTACCGCACCGATCTATCTGAATCAGTCGATGCGATTGAGATTCCCGATCCGTGGAATCCCCGCGCTCGATATCCCATCGCGCTGCACAGCGAGCGCAGCAGTCTCGCCGCCAGGGAGTTTGTCGAATTCGTGCTTTCAGACGATGGTCAGAACATCCTCGCCGAGCACGGCTTTGGGGTTGGCCCATGAGTAGACTCGCGACAACGGGCGGGCTGCTGGGGGCGGCCCTCGTCGGACTGCTGGTCTTGCCGATTCTCGCCCTGGCGTTTTCGGTGACACCCGCCGACGTGATGGCGGGCTTCAAACACGAGCTCTTTGCGCCGGCGCTGTGGTTGAGTCTGAAGACGACGCTCGTCAGCCTCGCGGTCACCGTAATCTGCGGGACACCGCTGGCCTGGTGGCTCTCGCGGTCGAACTCACCCGTGGCCCGAACGCTCGAAATCCTGGTGGAGTTCCCGATTATTCTGCCTCCGGCCGTCGTGGGTGTAGCACTTCTACAGACCTTTGGGCGAAGCGGAGTGTTGGGGCCTTTCTTTTCGTCGATGGGGGTTTCGATTCCGTTCACCGAGGTGGCGGTGATTTTGGCTCAGATCGTGGTCTCAGCGCCTTTTTATATCCAGGCCGCGGCCAATGCATTTCGTAAGGTCGAAGACGACCAACTCATCGTGGCGCGCACGCTCGGCGCAACGCCTGCCCGTGCGTTCTGGAAGGTCGCCGTTCCGATCTCGATGCCAGGTCTGCTTGTCGGTGCCTCGCTCGCGTGGGCACGGGCCCTTGGCGAATTCGGCGCAACACTGCTTTTTGCCGGCAATATGGTGGGCGAAACCCAGACGATGCCGCTCGCGATCTACACCGCGCTTGAATCAGACGTGCGACTCGCCGTCGTCTTCTCGCTGGTGCTAACGGCTTTTGCAGCAGTGCTCCTGGTCGCGCTGCGGCTTTCTCCCGAGGTCTTCCGGAGGTCGCGTTGAGTTGGAGAGCCGATGTAGAGGCGCAGCTCGGCGATTTCAGACTCGACGTCTGTCTCGAGGTCGAGGCCAAAATCCTTGCCATCGTCGGGCCCAACGGCAGCGGCAAGACGACGTTTCTGCGCACACTTTCGGGAGCCGTGGAAAATGCAGCAGGGAGCATCGAGATCGGCGAACGCACGATTCTGCGCCCGGATGGTGTATCCACGCCGATCGAAGAGCGGCGCATTGCCTACGTTCCGCAGGGATACGGCCTCTTTCCGCATCTCGATGTCTTTGAAAATGTTGCGTTCGGACTCACGCAGGCCCGGCCGAGAATCGATGCGAATGTGCAAGAGAAGCGGGCGCGCGCAATCCTCGACGAGATGGAGATTACGCAGCTTTCGAGGCGCTCGATCGAAGGGCTTTCGGGCGGCGAAAAACAGCGCGTGGCGCTGGCCCGCGCGCTGGTCCTCGAGCCGGATTTACTTTTACTCGACG
>CAYFTY010000982.1:0-2128 GCA_964346045.1 uncultured Bradymonadales bacterium
CCGGTGCGAATTCGGATTCCGGGCGCTGCGCCGATTCGATGACTTCGATCGGAACGTCTTCGGCCACTCGAAAGACTTCCCAGAGCATGAGTAAGACTGCCTGACCCAGGTTCAGCGACGAGTAGTCGGGACGTGTCGGAATCGTCACCAACGCATGGCACGCGTCGATCGCGTGATTCGGAAGCCCGCTATCCTCGCGTCCGAAGAGCACTGCGACTCCGCCCGATTCAGCATGTTCGGTGAGTGTCACCGCGGCTCCGCGAGGCTCGGTCACGACCCAGTTTCCTTTCCGAGACCGCGCAGTCGTACCGACCACGAAGACACGGTCGGCGAGCGCAGCCTCGAGCGAATCGAAATGCGCGAGCGAAGAAACGAGATCGTCGGCTTTTGGAGCGGAGATCGATATTTTGCGGGGATCGGCGTGGGCCGGTCGCACGAGACGAATGTCCGTGACCCCGAAATTCTTCGAGGCCCGGACCACATTCCCGATATTGATGTCGTCCTGAGGTTCGTAGAGAACGACCGCGACCTGGTCGAGTCGCGGATCAAGTTGATGGGAGCTCACGAGTCGTTGCGACGCTTGGGATTACGCAGGAAGGTCGGAACATCCATCTGCTCTTCTTCGGTCGGGCTCAGCCCGCCACCCGCATGCCTGACCGAACCGGTCGGCGAGCGAATGAAGCTCGCGCGTCGTTCTTCACGCGGCTTCTCAGCCGCCGGCTGCTCTCGCGGCTCCTCGGTGGTGGTGGTCTCCTCGGCTTCTTTCTCGGCCTTGGGCATCCCCGTGACGGTCGAGCGGATCTCGCGTCGCGGCTGTCGGACGGACTCGCCTTCGGGCTTTGCTGCGCCCTGCGCCTGCTGATCAGCGTGGGGCTGCTTCGCCGTCTGAAAACCGGTCGCGATCACCGTGATCTGGATCTCGTCGCGCATCTCTTCGTCGATGACGTTTCCGAAGATGATATGGGCATCTTCATCCGAGGCCTCTTCGATGAGGCTCGCGGCTTCGTTGATCTCTTTGAGGGTCATGTCGTAGCCGCCGGTGATGTTGATGAGAATGCCGGTGGCACCCTCGATCGAAACATCTTCGAGAAGCGGCGAGCTGATCGCCATCTCAGCCGCTTCGAGCGCACGCGACGGCCCGCTCGAGCGACCGGTTCCCATGAGCGCGAGCCCTTTACCGGCCATGATCGTTCGAACGTCGGCAAAGTCGACGTTGACCAGACCGCGGATCGTAATCAGATCTGAAATCCCTTGAACCGCCTGTAGCAAGACCTCGTCGGCCTTCTTGAACGCCTCGAGGATCGTCGTATCGTCGCCCGAGATGGCGAGAAGTCGCTGGTTGGGTATCGTGATCAGGGTATCGACCGACTGCGAGAGCGCCCGGATGCCCTCCTCTGCCTGTCGCCGACGACGTCGCCCTTCGAATTGGAATGGCTTGGTGACCACACCGACAGTCAGCGCCCCGACTTCGCGCGCGATGCCTGCAATCACAGGCGCAGCGCCCGTTCCGGTTCCGCCGCCCATCCCTGCAGTCACAAAGACCATGTCGGCGCCGTCGAGTGCCTCGGCGATCACCGCCTGATCTTCGAGTGCCGAGTTTCGCCCGATCTCGGGATTTGCACCCGCTCCAAGGCCTTTGGTCAGCGTGCCACCGAGCTGCACCTTCACGGCTGCAAGATTATTCTCGAGAGCCTGCAGGTCGGTATTGGCCGCAATGAATTCCACACCGTCGACGCCTTCGGCGATCATGGTGTTGATGGCGTTGCCACCTCCACCGCCTACACCGACGACTTTGATCCGTGCACTTTCTGGAATTTCGGCGTCATCAAATTCGAGCATCGTCTTTACCCACGGTTAGCTTCGTTCATCCTTGAATCAGGCGCACTCATCATTCCATGATACCGGACTTTGCCGGTGTTCCAGATACGCCGAATCCCGAGGGAATCAGCGTTTCGGTACCGATCTACTACGCGACGGGCGACCGCAAGAAGGCGTTCATCTATTCGTCGCTCAGCGGGATCGCAGAACCGGTTGGTGCGATTCTCGCGTTTCTGGCTTTGCGAGTCTTTCTGGGGAACGAATCGGGGGTCATCCCGCCGCAGATCATGGGGCTGCTTTTCGGCGGCGT
>CAYFTY010000983.1:0-2123 GCA_964346045.1 uncultured Bradymonadales bacterium
AAGGTCCAAATCCAGCGATTCGAGCGACAAGAACGAACGACGCTCACGCGGCCGAAGCCGTAGGGGAGACGACAAGAGTCGCAAATCGAGTGGCCGGAATGGAAATGGCCGAGACAGGCGCGCAGAATCGAAACGAGGTCGTACATCACAGACGCAAAAATCTAAAAGCAACGGCCGTCAGAAAAACGGCTCCAAGTCGAATCGGCAACCCAAGAGCGAGTACGCAATGTCCAAGCTCTGGGTCAATATGGGACGAAATCACTTCGACTCGAATGACGATGTCGTCGAAATGGTCTGCTACATGGCAGGCATGGAGCCCGAAGATCTCGGGAAGGTTTCTCTCGAATCCTCATACAGTTACGTAGAGGTGCGAGAAGACTATTTCTACGATATCATTAACGCTATGAATAACCAGGAATGGAACGGCGTCACCGTTGCCGCCGAACCCGCTCGAAAATGATTCTCCTCCTATCGGGGACCTCATGTCGATTCATAGCTCGGTGTCCAAGCATCTCCTCGTAACCATGCTCGTACTACTTCTGGCAGCCCTCGTAGGCTGCCAGGAAGAAGACGAGATTACCGTGGATCAGCCCGAGCCGGACCCCAATGCTCCGGCTCCCACAATCAATCTTCCTGATCCCCCACCCGAATCTGGGTTTGCAGTCCCCGAAAAGAATGACGACCAGACGCTACGCGTCGAGGGCCTCATCCACTATCAGGACAAGTATCTCGACAATCCTGTCGAGGTGAAAGGTGAGATCGTGCGGATTTCTGCCCCCTGCGACCCGAAGAAGGCCAAGCGAAAGGGAGAGAAATGCCCCGAGCCCAACCTCTTCATCAAAGATTCGAAAGACAGTCAGAAATTCATGCGGATTGTCGGATACGACGAAGACTTTCAGAAAAAGGCCAAGCTCGAGGTGGGCGGCGTGCACGTCTTCAAGGGCACTTATAAGAAGGTAGCCCAGGGATTCGTAGCCACCGAAGACGGCCTCGTGCTGGTTGACTACGTCGACGACATGCCGGTACTCGAAGAGCAATAAGCGCTTCGCTTCAAGGAACACAAAAAAGGCAACCGGATTCCGGTTGCCTTTTTCAATGTGTGCAGCCTGCCACGGTCATTAGCGCTTTTCGGCCAGAACGATCATTCGCGAACTATTGGGGCCGAGGAATGCACCGCGATGGAAAAGCTCGCCGCTGACTTCGAGAATCTCAAAGCCCGCGATGCTCAAGAGCTGCCGCAGTTCGTGGAGTCCGTAGAGACGGATATAGCTCGTGTACTCCTGGGGTGGCGAGCCATCCTCGTAGATGAAAGAGCGCTTCGTCTGAAGAATCGACTTGTGATAATCGAATTCGACTTCCTCGAGGAAGACGCATTCGACACCTTCCCACCAGGTCCGTGACGGCATCTCGGCCACCACGTAATCGCGATTCACAAGATCGAGTAGAAATCGACCGCCTGATTTCAACGCTCGATGCACTCCCTTCAAAACCCGGAAGTTCGTCTTGTCGTCAAAGTACCCGAACGAGTTCTGCCAGCAGAAACAGGCGTCGAAGATTTCTTTGAAGTTCAGCTCCCGCATATCGCCATGAATGAACTTGATGGCAAGGGAGCGACGCTGCGCCTCGGCGAGCGCTCGCTGCAAGAGAGGCCGCGAGAGGTCGAGGCCCGCGACTTCGTAATCGCGCTCGGCCAGCTCGATCGAATGGCGACCAAAGCCGCATGCGAGATCGAAGACTCGGGCGCCGTTCTTGACGCCGAGCGACTTGATGATGAACTCGACCTCTTTATCGGTATGCGCTTTGAGATCTTTCGAGAGCGTGCGCAGATATTCGTCGCTGAAAAGCTCGAGGAACCAATTCGCTCGTTTGGCTTCGGCCGGAGTCTGCTGCCGGGCCTTGGGTTTTTTCTCGTCGAGAAGTTCCTGGACGATCCCGCTCATATCGTCATCAGCCCGCTGCACTGCCGGCACGGGTGTCGGCTTAGGCTGACGTTTGGGGATCGGTTTTGTCTGGGTTCGCTTTCGCCCCGGCGTTTGTCGAGCCTGAGGCGGCCGCGTGGGAGCGACACCCGGCTTGGGCGGTGGCGGTTTGGGGACCGGCTTCGGCTTCGGCAGCGGCGGCAG
>CAYFTY010000984.1:0-2122 GCA_964346045.1 uncultured Bradymonadales bacterium
AAGCTTCGAGATCAGCGGGCTGAGTCGTGGATTCCTCAGCTCGAGCGGTTGGGCGCTGAGTCAGCCACGCGGTGAGGCATCCGTCGTCTCTATGCCGCAATCGAACGACGTGATCGTGCTCGGTGGTCGAAATGGCGAGAACGAAGTCCTCGAGGCCGAACGCCTGGATTTCGCAGACCTCGGGGCGAGTAATCCCTACGAAGTTGTTCCCGCCGGGACAGCGCCGGCCGCGCGCTTCAATCCGTCGGCGAATGTCGCCTCGAATGGACGCATCGTCCTCATCGGGGGATACGGCGTCTTCGAAGGCACGCGACTGGCACTCGACAACGCCGAATATTTCAATGCGTGGGATCCAGTGGGAGCTGGTGTAGAGATCCTGGAGTGAGCTTGACGCTCGATGGGGCGGCTGCTACTCATCCGCCCCCGATGAAGGAATGTGTAGGAGTACATGATGGCTGACGAAGAAAAGAAAGAAGAGCAGGGCGAAGCAAAGGCAGAAGACGCGAAGGCGTCGAGCTCGCAGAAGATTATGTGCTTTGTGTCCAAGCAGATGGTCCCGCTCGACGAGACCGTCGAGATTGAATACGCGCCTCGCAAGAAGGTTCGCGTATTGCCAAAGTACATCAAATACGATCAAGAGCAGGCTGCCCAGGCCTGATTCGCTCGCACAACCCGGCATCATGATGCGTCGCTTCCCGCCGGGGGGCGACGTTTTCGTGTTTCTTGTTCGGGTTGCCTCCATCTCACCCCATCCCACTCCTTTCCCACGGAGTGATCATTTATCCCACTTTGTTCCACTAAATCTCGTTCCACCGCTCAAAGGTCGCGATTCATCGGTCGTTTATCGATTTTAAAACATCATTTATATCAATTGTTTACGAGTTGTATTATTCGCGTGGGAAGTGATCCACCTACAACCACGTAGAAAGGCCGAAAGTTTCTTGACGCTCCTGATGTATACCCTTACGATGCATCTCAAGTGGGACAGATTCCCATAAAGTGGAACGAGGTGGTTGTTCACATCTCGGCGGTGTTCAAGGACGAACCCGCATCGCGTCGGATGACAGAGAGCAAGGATGCTTTTCGGTCACAGTTTTGAGTCGGACGGGCCCTCATGTTCCGAGGCCAATACGAACACACGATGGATGCCAAGGGCAGGGTCTCTCTGCCTGCGCGCTTCCGAGAGGTGCTCACGGATCTCGATCCGACCGGCGACTCTGGCGACCGAGTCATCCTGACGCGCACTTTTCAGAAATGTCTCGTTCTCTATCCACTCGATAAGTGGTTGAACTTTGAAGAGAAGATTCGACAGCTCCCGCAATTCGATCCGCGCGTACAGCAGCTCAAGCGCGTCTATATTGCGGGCGCCGTCGAATGTTCTCTCGACAGCCACGGTCGAATCCTCGTGCCGCAAGGAATGCGAGAATTCGCGGATTTCGACCGAGAGGTCGTGTGGATCGGTCAGCTCGACACCATGGAATTGTGGTCGAAGGGCCGGTGGGACAACGCAATTGAAGAAGCAATGCAGGATCCGAAGGGGCTCGCCGAGTCGATGGCTGAGCTGGGCCTCTGAGGGTTCGAGATTTTCAGAATTTGGCTCAAGGATGAGCCGTGCTCCCGTGTGGGGCATCGACTCAGGACGGGTCGGAATCGGGTTCTCAAGGATGAGGAGTCGCTGAACACAAGGCGACCGCCCACGGATGGGCACCACTTCCCTCTGACTCCCCCGCCGCTCCTGTTTCGCAGCGAAGAGAGTCCAGGTGTCCGAAACCTTGCCATATGCCAGCGAATACCATGTGCCCGTCCTGGTCGACGAGGTTCTGGAATGGCTGGACGTCGGCGCGGGCAAGACCTACGTCGACGGCACGGTCGGTGGAGGAGGGCATTCGCAGGCCATCCTCGATGCGAGTGAGCCAGACGGACGAGTGATTGCGATCGATCGCGACCCCGAGGCACTCGAGGCAGCGCGAGAAAGACTCGCCGAGTACGGAGAACGCGCAACGCTGGTCGCTGGGAATTACGCTGAGACGCGCAAGATTCTCGACGAACTCGGCGTTGCGAAGGTCGACGGGTGGCTCATCGATGCGGGAGTGAGTTCGCATCAATTCGACGAGGCCGGGCG
>CAYFTY010000985.1:0-2120 GCA_964346045.1 uncultured Bradymonadales bacterium
AGCTCGAAGGTCTCGATCACCTGCTCGGTCGGATCGACGAGCACGAACCAGCGCACTCCTGCCTTTGCGTAGAGCGGCCGCTTCGTCAGCCGATCTCTCGACGCCGTCGACGGAGATAGTACCTCGATCACCATGTCGGGGGCCGCCTGCGCGCCGCGTCGGTCGAGCACGTCGGCGACGCGACCGCTGGCGATGAACGAGAAGTCGGGCTGCACCACCGTATCGTCGGCGAGATAGACGTCGAAAGGCGTATGTCGGCACTCGCCGAGGTCATTCTGGATCACGTGCATATCGATGAACGTACCCAGTCGCGTGATAATTCGTTGGTGGTCGTCGGTCGGCGCTCGTGGCATCCAGAGATCCCCGTCGATGATCTCGTAGCGCTGGTCGTCGTCGAAGTTCAGATAATCCGCGACCGTCCAATGCTTTCCGATGTCAATTTCGGCAGTCATGCTTCCTCCGCACTGACCCTCGCTCGCCTCGCCGGGCGAGTCAATATGTAGATTTTAGCAGAGTCGATTGCCGAATCACGAGCTCATCGTGGCGTAAAATTCGCCGTGCCCGAGACCCGCGAGCCATGCCAGTTGAAGAAGTTCGGGTCGTCGCATGTCAGCTTGCCCTTGTAGCGATGACGAATCGAATAGCGCGCCTGAAACGCGTTCCTTTTGCCCTCTCGCGCCCCTTGTTCGAGCTCTCCGCAAATCTTGGAGTTCCGAAACTCGCAATTCGCCCCGCAGCGCTCAGAGCTCGTCGAGCTTCGAGTTGCGCAATTTATTACGCACGATCCGCGCGATTCCATCGACAGCTACAACCCCTTCACCTTCGCCTTCAGAAAACGCCGCCCGCCCCGATGACGGCGGCATCGCCTCGCGGCTCCACATAGAACGTCGACCGGGTTTCGGAGTCCGAAAAGAGTTGCATCGAGAGAAGGGTCAGGCCCACGGCCGCAGCGCCGGTGCCGCTGGCGAGCAGAATTAATCCAACACGTTGACGCTTTTTGATATCGGAACGTAGTGCGAGGTACTCGGACTCGTCGCCAAATTGCGCAACCGCTTCGTACTCCGACCAGGTATCCTGCAGGGTAATCTCCACGACCATGGCGCTGGTCAGAAGCCCAAAACCGGCGAGGGTGAATCCGAGACCGGTCCATCCCAGGGCGCCGAAATTGCTCTTTGTTGGCTCGACCTGAGAAATCATCACCACTTCTTCGACCTCGTCGGCCGAGGTATCGGCCTCGGCGATCTGGCGTTCTTCGATCGATTCCCGCGTATTCTCGAGCAGCTCGAGCGCCGCGATGCGCCCTTCATTCTGAATCCGAGTGGTGGGGTCGAGGCCCGGCAGGCCCCGGGCCGCGCGGGCTGCTTCGAGCGCGTCGTCGAGGTTTCCGATTTTCACGTGCGAAAGCGAGACATTGTAGAGAAACATGGCATTGGGCGAGATGCGGTGTCCCTTCATGAACTCGACGATGGCCGCTTCGTATTCTTCCTCGAAATAGAGCTCGGCTCCCTTCTCGAAATGTGTGACGGCTTCGTCTTCGACCTCTTCGTCGGGGCTCTGAGCCGAAACGGCCCCGCAGAAAAAGAGGGTCATGACCACGGCGAGGATTGAGAGAAACGGCTTCATGGCATTCGGTCCAGCGGCACGAGTTTTCGCTTTGGTTCGTTGTTCTCGTCAGCGTCGGCGTTTGAATCCGCCGGTGTCTCGTCATCTTCAGACTGCGAATTTTCTTTTTCTTCGCTGGCAGCCTCAGCTCTTTTCTTCTGTCGAGTCTTTTTCTTCGGTCGCGCGGCGGCACGTTTGCTCGGACTCGACTGCACGCGTCGCTCCGTGTTCGCTTTTTCTTCTTCATCGACCTCGTTCGCCCGGTCGGAATCTGCCTTCGAATCGGTCTTCTGTTTCGGCAAACCAAGTGCGAACTCCATCATGCGACGCTCGGTACCAAAGGCAAGGGTCCGAGCTCGTATTCGGGCGCCGCTGCTTTGCGCTTCGACCTCAGAAGCTGCTGCGACATCGGCAGGCCCTTCGTCGTCTGCCTTCGTTTCGACGGGCACATCAGCTGCGCTGGCGTCCGTCGGGCGATCCTTTGCGACGAAGAACCAAACTCCCAGTCCCACTGCACC
>CAYFTY010000986.1:0-2109 GCA_964346045.1 uncultured Bradymonadales bacterium
GTAAGCGCTGCCATCGACGGTTTGCGTGCCGCCGAGCGCATACTCGAAGAACTCGAATAGCGTGCAAAGGCTTGTCGATTCGAAATCAGGGTGATATCACCGGCGAGTCAGAAAACACGGATGAGTTATGAGCGACAAGAAAGACATCCCCTTCCTCTCCGAGCCTCGAGACGTCGTCTCCTGGGATTGGTGGAGTGAGAGTCCGGTCGAACTCGTCTTGTTGACATTCATCGTCGTGCTCTTCTTTGCGTTTCCTCGAGCAGGTTGTGGCATCACGCCTACTGCAGAAGTAGCTCCTGCCGACGGTGCCGCCGTCGATACGCCCGCCCAGATCGCCAACGACTAACCGTTCTGGGGCGGAAGTTGCAAAAGTCGGTGTGTTGACCGATCATCTCACAAGATACCTGTACTATAGTTGTGCGACCTTCGTTGCGATGGCGTCGCTTGAGGAGCGGTCATGTTTTTGCGTATTTCGAGAGCCCTTGCCCTCGTCGCGAGCTTGCTCGCGGTCAGTCTTTGCGTTGCGCTTCTTCCCATGGAGGTCACGGCGCAAGAGAAGCCCGATCCCCGCGAGATCCTGAGGCTCATTACGAGCGCCAAAGAAAAAGAAAAAGCCGAAGACTGGGATGGAGCACTCGAGGACTACGAAGCCGCCTACGAGCTCTATCCCGACAATTCGCTGCTCTACCGCATGGGCGTCGTGGCTGAGAGTAAAGGCGATCTCTTTTCGGCCGTGAACTACTACGAGAGGTTCGTCGATGCGGTACCCGATGATGAGACGGCCAAGAAGACCGAGGAACGACTCGCTGAACTCAAAGCGAATCTTCCTGCCCGGATAACCGTCGAAACGACCCCTGCCGGTGCGCAGGTCTTTCTGGGTTCGGTCGAGTCGAAATCACTCGGGACGACCCCCCTTACCGTGGATGTCTCGCCAGGCGATGTCTCGCTCTTCGTCCAGCAGGATGGCTATGAGACCGAGCTGCGAAACGTTACGCTCGTACGCGGTCAGGAGGAGACTCTCACGTTCGAAATGACCGAGGAGCTCGAAGACGAACCGGTCGTTTCTGGCGGATCCGATACGTCGGACGGCATCGGTCTCTCGACATGGGGACTCATCGCGACCGGTGTGGGTGTTGCGACTCTGGGAACGGGCGTCGTTTTCACGCTGATGTCTCAGTCGAGCACCGATGACGTCAATAGTTATGACAAGCGAGCTCCGGGAGCCTCGCCTGCTGATTTGCAGCAGCTCAAGGACGACGCGAACTCGCAATATGATACGTCGTTGATTCTCTACATCGCCGGTGGCGTCGTGACTGCCACGGGCTTCACGCTGCTCGTATTGGATGCCGCGTCTTCCGATGATGCGAGTGCGCTCAATCTCAACCTTGCACCGACCCAGGGCGGTGCGGCCGTGGGATTGTCGGGTCAATTCTAGAAGGTGCATCTCTTTGTCTTTCTTTGATGCCTACTGGCTCTGGGCCCTGAGGGTGCAGGGCGGCGAGCATATCGACATCGCCGAAGGTACCGGGTCGGGCACCGACTGGGGCGGTATTTTCGGCGCTATCGGTGCAGTCATTGGCGTCGTGATTCTCGCCGCGCTCGTCTTTGCGGTCGTGAAGTTCATGCGGGCGCAGTCGAGCACATCGCGTCCATCTCAGGTTCAGTCCCTGCCCAAGAGCGCGCGGCGCCAGATCAAGTCGGCCATGGAGGGTGGAGACTACGAGAGAGCCGGTGATCTACTCGCCAAGAATGAGGAATGGGCCGAAGCCGCAGAGGCGTATGCGCAGGCAGGCTCGGCGCTGAAGGCCGCCAAAGCATTTCATCAGAGCGGCAATCTCGCGCAGGCGATTCACTTCTACAAAGAGGCTGGCGAGGTGACGCAGGCAGCGAGGATCTATGCCAAACAGGGAAAGCACATGGCCGCGGCCGCCGAGTATTACCAGGCGGGCGATTACCGTGCTTCGGCTCGAGAGTATGCAAACGCCGAGGATCTCAAGCGTGCAGCCGAGATGTTCGAAGCCGCCGACTCCCATCTCGAAGCCGGAAAATACTACGAACGTGCCGACGAGCCCCTGCTCGCAGCCGCTGCATACGCCGAGTTTTTTGAAT
>CAYFTY010000987.1:0-2105 GCA_964346045.1 uncultured Bradymonadales bacterium
TATCTCGATCTTCGATGAGCGGCCGATAGAGGGCGTAGACATCGCATCGATAGGGCGCAGCCTCGAACGCGCGCGCCAGGTGCTTTCGAGCAGCGTCACGGTCAGGTCGCCGTTTTTTGAGGTGATAGAGCGCAAACGCTTTGTTCAGACCGGGGGCGTCGGGGTCGCCATCATCGCGACCATCGTCGAGCTTGCGATAGACGCGCCGGTCGCGCCAATTCCAGCGGTCTTTGTATGCGAGTGCCCACGACGCATAGAGCTCTGAGAACCTCGATTTCGGGCCGGTTTGATCACGAAACTTACGACGTGCACCGGCGAAATTTTCGACCACGTCACGCCAGCGTTCCTGATCGTGTCGTAATTTGCCGAGTTCCATCCAGGCGTGTCCACCCCACGTCGGATGCGAGATGGTGTCGCGTAAAAGTGGATCTGCTTCGTCTCCCTGGCCGAGCGCCACGAGGGTGGCGCCGTAAAACACGGCGGCTTCGCCGTCGGTTTTGTCCGCCTCGTGGGCAGCTTTGAGATAGCCAGCCGCTTTGGTGTAATTACGTCTTTCAAATTGGATGCGGCCTTCGAGAAGACCAAATTCTCGCTCTGCCACTCCTTTCCCGAGCCAGCGGTCGACGACCTCCTGTGCCCGAGCCGGGTCGCGGTTCTCGAGCACGGTTCGGCCCAGTAGAAGGGCGACCTCATGATCATCGGGCCGCTTTTCGTTGAGAGGATTGAGGATGTCGGTCGCCTCGTTGTAGCGCCCCTGAAGGCGCCGTAAATCAGCGAGCGCAAGCAAACCCGGCACGTAAGCATCGTTGAGTTTGCGTCCGTTTTCGCATGCCTCTTCGGCGTCCTTCCCGTTGCGCTCGAGCACGTATGCGCGACAGAGCGTGAAGTAATAACGCTCATCTTTCTCGAGTTCGAGCGCGTCTTTGAGGTAGTCCTGAGCTGTATTCAATCGCTTGCGTCGCGTCGAAGAGCTCTCGGTATCTTGTGCGCGGTCGAGTTCGAAGAGAGCCGATGCATAGAAGACTTCGGCATGCTTTTCGTGAGACTTCCGGGCGTTCTCGAGAGTAAACGCCGAATCTTGTTCCTTTTCTCTGTCGACGCGCGCCTCATAGGTTGCTTTAAAGACGAGCACCGGGTGGAATTCCGTAGCGAGTTTGGCGCCCGATTTGAATGCCGCCAGTGCGTCCTGGTCGCGGTCGAGACCGACGTAACCGAGGCCTCGCCACCACTCGCGACGCACATCCTCAAAGGAAAGCTGGGCCATGGCGTGCACGGTCTTGTCGGGCTGACTGGTTCGGATATGCGATTCGGCCTCGAGGAAGGCCAGCGTCGGTGAGAACGCCTTAGCATCCTGGGCCTTGGCGACATACTTTTCGATTTCGTCGAATCGCCGTTTTTCGAGGTAGAAGCGAATCAGCTCTTCGTAGGCATACGCCCGAGACGGCTCGACATCGATGGCTTCACGAAGCGCCACCTCTGCCTTGGATTCGTCGCCGAGACGATCGAGGACTCGGCCGAGAGCGACGCGAGCGCGTACCTCTTGCATGACGCCGATGTCCTTGCGATCCAGGATCGACTCGAATCGCTTCTGAGCGTCTTTGAACTCTTCGTCACTCTTTCGCAGTAATCTGGCGAACTCGACCTGAGCATCGACGTGGTCGGGGTTCGCTTCGAGAAATTTACGCATCCCGGTGAGTGCTCCTTCGGTTTGCGCGCGGCTATCCACCAGGTTGAGCAAAAAGAGCGTCCGCGGCGAGGGCGATTCCATCGCTCGCAAGGACTTGGCTGCTTCGCGGGCTGCCTCGATGCGTTCGAGCTCGAGAGCAGCGAGAATCTGCGCCACCTCGACATGTTGATTGCCGGGGAACGCCTCCCGTGCCCGAGCCGCGATATCCGCTGCGGCGTGCGGCTTATTATCAGCGAGCTCCACGAGCGCGACTCCCGCCAGGGCGGTGGGGTCATTGCCTGAGGCGGCGGTGCGCGCCCGGGTCAGACGAGACGGGTCGACGCCCCCAAAACGATAATCCATCATGCCCAGGGTGAAGAGCAGCTTTGCGGCGGCTTCTTCTTTGAGATCAGGGGCTGAGCTTCCGGGCAACGTGACC
>CAYFTY010000988.1:0-2100 GCA_964346045.1 uncultured Bradymonadales bacterium
CCCCCACGTCGTACACGGTGGTCGGGCTGACCACGCTCTCCACACGCACCTGCAGCTCACGTGCATTCCCGGGCCAGTCATACGCCAGAAAACGCGCTTCGACATCGGGCGAGAATCCGGTGATTTGCTTTTTGTATCGACGAGCGAATTGCCGCAGAAAAACGCGAGCGAGCGGCATGACATCTTCGCGCCTTTCTCGTAGAGCCGGAACGTGCAGAATCGTGTCCTTGAGCAGGAGATAGAGATCGCGCCGGATTGCACCCTCTCGAACGAGTTCGTTGAGGTCACGGTGCACGCTCACAATCAGGCGCGCATCGACTTCTCGACTCTCGGAGTCTCCCGCCCTGCGTACCTCACCCTCGTTGATCATACGCACGAGCTTTCCCTGCATCAGCGGTGAGAGGCTGTCGACTTCGGCGAGATACACCGTGCCTCCCTCGGCAAGCTCGAAAATCCCCTTTCGCGCAGCAACGGCCCCCGAGAGTCGGCTCTGCACGCTGCCAAAAAGCTCGATATCGACATCGGTATCATCGAGTCGCGAGCAGTTCAGGCTGATGAGCATCCCGTCCTTGCGGTCGCCGAGATGATGCAGCGCTCGGGCGATCAATTCTTTGCCCGTACCGGCCTCGCCGTGAATCAGAACCGGGGTCGAGTCGTCGACGAGTGAATTCAGCTCATCGTAAACAGCCCGCATGGTGGGGCTTTCGACAATGAGCTCTTTGAATAGATAATGACGCCGTTCGCGCTCGCGAAAATATCGATTTTCCTCGGCGAGCCCTCGCTGGGATTTTTCGAGTTCGATCTGCCTCACCACAAATCGCGCGAGACCATCGAGTTCGTGCATGGCGGCAGCGACATCGTGAGCACGAGCCCCATCGATCTCTTCGAACCGGGCGGTGACGACGGCAGCCAGATGTCGCTCACGATGGACACCGAGCGCAATGAGCAGGCCGCGATCGAGAGGGACCATCGCCGCCGATGAGTCGTCGCTGAATTCGTCGAGAACATCGACACCGCGTGCACCCAAACGACGCAGTGTATCGGGGCCTTCGACGACACGGCCTTTACCCAGCCCATGCTCGACCGACGGCTTGTCGAGCAGAAAGGTCTGAGCATAAAAGGCATCGGTGAGAGGCTCGAGAGTCAGGCTCAGTTCGTCGGGGACGAGCTCGGTGCGCGTATGAATGATACCGGCGAGTCCTCGCAAGATGCCGCCGGCTGTCGGGTCGCGCGATACCATTCGAAAAATGCGAGATGCATGCGACTCGTCGTCGGCTTGCTCGACATCGAGAAAGTGTGCGCCGAGCGAAGGTTCGCTCTGCTGTGTTCCGAGAACGGTCACCAGCAGTTCTGCCTTCTGCGGGCCGAAAACGAGTTCATCGCCCGGCTCGAGCACCCATTCGGTCGATCCCTGCTCGGCAGCTCGCCGCACCTCTTCACCGCGGCGATGCGAGGTCAAAAAGCCCTCTCCACCGAGGCAGACGAATCGCAGTTCATCGGCGCCTGATTCAAAGACTCCGGCACGTTTTGCAAGCGCCTCGTGCGGAACGCAAACGTCATTGAGTGGACCGCGCCCGAGACTCACTCGATCTCGGTCGAACTCGAATTCGCGCGGCTGATCCAGCCCATCTATGCGTATTCGTAGTGCCATCATTACTCGGGGCTCTCGGGCATGTCTTGTAATTCATATTCGCCGAGCGACTCGACTTGACCGACGTCGGGCATGGGCTCTGAGCCGCCGCGCCGCTGCATCGACGCCCACGTCTGCAATTTGAACGCGGCGCGGTTCGAGCGGTCGAGGGAGGTTACCTTTTTCATCGTGCTCTCGCAGGCCTGATAGTCGCCGGCCTTACATTCTGAGTAGCCGATCCGAAAGAGCCGCTCAGCACGCTCGTCGGGGCTCAACGTAAACTTGCGTCGCGACTGGGAATCACGGGCTTCGGCGACCGCATCGAGGGCGTCCACGCGAGCCTGCAGCATCTGGAGATTTGCGTCTTCGACGGCCCTTGCAACGTCCTTCGCCGAGGTTTCGGGCATATCCGGCCGGGTGAGGCCGGCAGCCGACGTTCGACACAGCAGGAGGCAGGAGTGAGCGAGAAG
>CAYFTY010000989.1:0-2099 GCA_964346045.1 uncultured Bradymonadales bacterium
GGAAGTGCCGGCGGGTTGTTGATGGGAGCCGTGGTGAACATGCGGCCCGAGCTCTTTGAGGTCGTCGTTGCCGACGTACCCTTCGTCGACGTCGTCACGACCATGCTCGATGAGACCATCCCGCTGACGGTCATCGAGTGGGAAGAGTGGGGAAATCCCAACGAAAAGAAGTATTACGACTACATCAAATCGTACTCGCCCTACGATAACGTCGAGGCAAAGGACTACCCCGACATGTTGATTACGGCCGGGCTCAACGACCCGCGGGTTGCCTACTGGGAGCCCGCCAAGTGGACCGCCAAATTGAGAGACTACAAGACCGACGATAACGTGCTCTTGCTCAAGACGAATATGGAAGCGGGCCACGGCGGAGCATCGGGCCGATACGAATACCTCAAAGAGATCGCGTTTGACTTTGCCTTCGTGCTCGATCAGCTCGGACTGCTCGATTAAGCGTGCCTGAGCCCGCTGCGCGCCCGAAAAACCGCGGCTCAGTCAGGTCCGTAGGTGACATAGCCGCCGGCTCTGCGGAGTCGTCGCATCAGCTCGAGCCAGAGGCGGCATGCTTCGCTCTCCACGATCTCTGAATGGCTCAATATATGAAGCTCGATGCTCTGCTCGTCATCGTCGGGAAAATGAAAAGGGTATCCGGGGGACGCGCTGAATAGAATCGTATCGTTTCGGATCTGGCGCCCGAGCGCCACGGAGTACGAGTTCGGAGCAAATTTAGAGGGCTCGAAGAAAAGCTGCAGCCCGATGCGATGAAACGCCAGCGGATCGACGTGATGTAGCTCGCGGGGCCCACAATCACCGAAGATTGGGCGCCCGAGCTGATCGATCGTATTGACGAGCTCGAGTTCGGCGAATTTCTCGGTCCAACTCGCGAGGTCATCGATCTCGAGCGGATGAGGGATGCGCACCGAAGCGGCAGAGCATGGTCGATCATCGAGATCGACCATGCGGCAATCTTCGGTGAGGAAGACGTCGCATTCTTGCCCATCATCTGCGATCCGCCAGACCATACCCTGTGCAAATGCACGCGCGAATGCATTCTCGATGAAAGCCCGCTCGAAGATCTCGGTATCGAAGACCTGTCCGTCGAGCATGAAGCTCTCGAGGCGTCGTCGAATAGCCTCGGCGGCATGAGCGAGCTCTTTCAGGGCAGCTTCGTCAGGTAGGGTGTCGGTCGGCTCGGTATCCTCGTCACCGAGTTCGCGATACATCTCGAGGTCTGACGGCCCCCGGGCATCTTCGATCATCAGAACGCCACCGGGCTCGAGCGTGACGAGCTTCGAGCCGAGTTCGAGAACGCCAGCTTGCACAGGATACGAGGGCATACGATGGGGCGCTCGCTCGTAGAGACGCTGAAATCGACGCCAGTCTTCGGGAGTGTCCACATCCTGAGGGAATTCGGCTTCAAAGGCTGTGGGCGATTTACGAGCGATGAGATTTCGGGCTCCTCTGCGCCCGTCGAGCTCGATGAGCTCGTCGAAAAAGCGGCGGCTGAATGCTGCGGGAGCGCCGAGATTTCCGTCCGGATGACGGGTCGCCGCGATCCCCTCTTTTTGCGCAGTCTGCAGAAGTTTTTCGAGATGGGCGGGATCGATGCCCGGCTGATCGACCGGCAGGATGCAGATGCATGAGGCCCGGTCCGCGAGCTCGCCTACCCCGGCTGAAATCGTAGTCCCCATTCCCTCAGCATATCGTTCGTTGATCACCCATCGGCGATGACGGATGCACGGAGTCACATACTCGTTGCGTGCCCCGACGACGACGAGGGGTGTGGCGCCGGCTTCTTCGACCATGCGGCATGCGTGCTCGACAAGGGGCACGCCATCGAGCCTGAGCAACGCTTTGGTTCGTTGCATTCTCGATGAGGTGCCGGCTGCCAGTACAATGCCAAAAAACGACATAGTTATTCGCCGAGCTCGATCATGCGAAGCTCATGAGGAGCATGGATCGGGGCATTTCGACTCGCCAGGTCGCCACCCTCTCGATCGTTGGTATCGGCGATAATCTGCGCGACGATCGACACGGCGACCTGCCATGGGTCCTCGCCTCCGATATCGAGCCCGACGGGACTTCGTACTCGTTCGAGC
>CAYFTY010000990.1:0-2098 GCA_964346045.1 uncultured Bradymonadales bacterium
AGGCCGCGTGTCCATCCGGGCACGCGGCTTTTTTATTTCAGGGCGATTGTGTCCGGAAGAATTCGGCGAGCGCGACGTCCCAGGGCTCGAAATGATGGTCGAGCCCGAGGGCGCGTAAGACGCTGTTGTCGAGGACGGAGTAGGGCGGCCGAGGTGCGGCTGCTCCCCACTCCTCTTGAGAGATCGGGCTGAGCTTTGCTTCGACCCCGCCCAGCTCGAATGCCTTGTGGGCAAGTTCGAACCAGGAGCATCCTCCGTGGCTCACCGCATGGACGATGCCCGCGTGTCTCGTATTCGCAAGGTCCAGGGCTGCCGCAGCAAGCGGACGCACCCACGTGGGGCTGATGGTCTGGTCGTCGACCACAGTGAGCTCGCGACCACTGCGCGCGAAGTTCAGCATGGACGTCACGAAGTTTTTGCGGCGGCTCGAATAAAGTCCAGTGGTACGAATCACCAGTGCATCCGGATGGGCGTGCAATACTCCAAGCTCGCCCATGCGTTTACTTCGCCCGTAGGCCGATAACGGATGGGCCTTGTGCGACTCGTCAATAGGCTCGATGTGTCCATGCCCGAAGACATAATCCGTCGAAAAATGTGCAATTCGGATCCCGGCCCGCCGGGCTGCATTCGCCATGCGCGCCGGTGCCAGGCCATTCACTAAGTTCGCGATATCACTTTCTTCTTCAGCGTTGTCGACGAGATTATAAGCGCTGCAGTTGAAGAGAGTCTGGGCGTCGAGCGTCGAGACGACTTCGTCGATGGCGTCGAGATTCGATACGTCGAGCTCGTTGCGCGTAAGCTTCTCGACCTGGTACCCACGCTCAGACGCAATCCGAACGATTTCATGGCCAAGTTGGCCGTTTGCTCCGATCACCGCGATCTTCATGGGACGGCCTCAGAAGCGGGTCATGAACGAAGCACCCACCTGCTCACGGCCCAGCATCGGAACGATTTGAGCCGATTCTTTCTCGTCGCTATCGAGCAGGTCGATCACCAGGAGCGTTCCTCCGACCACGGCAGCCCCAGCCCCTGCAAAGAGCATGATCTGCCCGGTGGATTGCGTCGACTCGATATCAGCCTCGAGCTGTTCTGCTCTTTGCTGATCTCCATCAGCCCGAGCCTGGTCGAGCTCATCGAAATCGCTGCTCAGCGAGGAGTCGAGTACCAACGCTGTCGTGACCAATCCGATCCCGACGATGCCAAGTCCGATCCCGGTCCATCCGAGGGTTCCGAGGGTCGATTCACTTGTCGTCCCTGCGGTCAGGTCCGCTGATGACCCGACACAGGCGCTTTGAGAGGTGTCGCACACCATGCCACCCCCGCAGTCGGAGTCGGTCGTGCATGCTCTTGCTTGCGCCTCACCGGGGCCTGCGATGGACTCTGCAATTTCGCTGGAGCGTAGCGCGATTTGCCAGCTCTCGATGCGTGCGGAATTCTTATCAGCAGCTTCGGGAGGAAGTCCGTCTTCGCGCGCTTCAATCGCATGGTCGTACGCCTCGTCGATGTTACCAAGCCGGCCGTATGAGACAGCGATGTTGTAGAGAAACATCGGGTTGGGATCGAGAGCATGACCGCTCTTGAACTTCATGATCGCAAGCGGGAAGTCGTCGGTGTAGTAGGCCTCAGCGCCCTCTTTGTAGAGCTGCTGCGCGCGATCTCTTTCATCCTGCGCGGCGACGTCGACGCTGAACGTCATGGTGACCGCCAGTACGAGAACGACGCTGATTGCTCGGAAAGTCTTCACATCGAACCACCGTTAAGTTCTGCTGATGGTTCGTTGTAACTCGAAAGCGAGCCCACGACAAATGAGTGGCATCGAGTACGTCAGACGGCCGAGACCTTGTCATGTGCGAATGCTCAGTCGACCGGCAGGTACGTCGGACTGCTGGGCGCAGGTTTCGGCTCGGGCCTGGGGCGGGGTTTCGGACGCGGCCTGGGTTTTGGCTTAGGCTGGGTCTTCGATTCGCGGCTGGCCTTTTCTCCGCGTTCGGTGGGTGGGTTTGCTTTCTCTTGCTTGTCCTCTTCGAACTCGACGGTGACGGTGTCGGATTCGGGTTGGACCTCTACCTTACGTTCGTTCTCTTTCCATCGCGCCACG
>CAYFTY010000991.1:0-2093 GCA_964346045.1 uncultured Bradymonadales bacterium
ATCCACAATGAGAAATCACTGACCGTCGCACCATCGGGCACCGGAAAAATGAAGACGGCTTCCATGGGCCGATCCGTGTGGTTACGGAAGACCTGTTCGACGCGGGTCACCGCGGCGTTATTGGTGATCGTCACCGAGGCGCGGTGGCTCTCTACATCAAAGGGGCGTTCTCCGGCATGCTCGGGCACGAGCAGGCCGATTGCCCACGCAGGCGCGCTCACGCCCAGAACGAAGAGAAGGCTCAAGGAAACGATCAATCTACGCATGGAGGTTCCGTGTGTTCATGAGGTCGACATATCTTCAAACGCAAGGGCAGCTCTCTGGATCTATTTCGATAACTCCGGGTTTTTCTTTCGGTCTGCGTCCTCAACTCGACGCCCGTTGAAATTGAAAACGAGAATCAATTACAGATTATTGAATTTATTGGGTTTTCTTGAGGATTCTCCTTGACGAGCTCCATCTGGATGCGTAATGTCCGATTCAGCAACAAGGTACTTTCACAACAAGGAGTCAGAGATGAGTGCCGAACTGATTGACCGATTGAACAAAGTCCTCGCCTGGGAACTCGCAGGCGTTATTCAATATCTTCAGCACAGCGTGATGATCACCGGCCCGGAACGCGAGACGTACCGGGACTTTTTCCACGAGGGCAGCGAGGAAGCTCGCGACCATGCGGAAATTGTCGGAAATAAAATCGCGGTTCTGGGAGGTATCCCGACGGTCGAGCCGGCCCGTGTGCGCCAGGCTGCTGATCTCGAAGGTATGCTCGAGGCAACGCTCAAGCTCGAAGAAGATGCCCTTGCCGCATGGGAAGCCGCTCTCGAAGTCGCTGACCAGGCCAATCAGGGAACGGTCTTCTGGATCGAAGAGCATGTGGCCGAGGAACAAGAGCACGTCGACGAGATGCGCAAGCTGACCCGCAAGGTGTCATTCTCGAAGTCGCAGCTTTCGGAGTCCGATTCTCAGGCGGGCTAACGCCCAACACGAGATCAGATTTGACAAGCCCCCCGCATCGTCGGGGGTTTTGTCGTTCTTGGGGTCGCTTTTGAGATCTCGTTGAAAACGATTTTCAATTTCCACTTGCAATTGAGAATCGTTTTCAATATCAATATGGAGACTCGAGGGAGACACTGCCCATGATAGAGAAAACGCTGACAACACTGCAGGGCCAGCACAGCGACGAAAGGGTCGAGTTGGTCCAGGTCGCAGAGCCCGGTGAGACACCGACGCTCGAGATTCGACTTCTGCGCAACGCGGGAGAACTCGGGTGGCGCATTCATAAACGCATCCGCATGGCCGCCGGTCAAATCCCAGATCTCCAGGGAGCTCTGAACCTAATGGATTCCGACGCTCGCGACACCAAGCGTTCGACTCGTACGGTCTCTCATCTCGAACTGGTCGGCTGAACGCCACCACAGGTCTGACGATCAAGGCTGCCTCCACGGGCAGCCTTTTTTATTGGGATCAGAGCTTCGATGTTTCGTGTAATACGCCTTCGAGATAGTCGGGGCGAAAGCGTTTGCGGCTGGGATATCGCTTGCTCTTTCGGTCGAGCTGCTCGGAGTTGTAGGTTTCATCCCGCCAGGTGCCGAGCTTATGCCGCAGCCGCTCGAAAACCGCGGGATGTGAATCGACGAGATTCACGAGTTCTTCGGGATCTTCGCTGAGATCATAGAGTGACCAGGCCGCGTGCTTTCGGTCGTAGTGTAGCTTCCAATCGTCTTCGAGCACGATCCAGACGCCGGGCTCTTTGCGTGGATTCGAAGCGACGAATACGGGGCGTTGTGCATGGCCTCGCTCAAGTGGTTCGCCGCTGCCTTCGACGTCGAGGCCAAGAATCGAGTGCAGGGTAGGGCGAAAGTGAACGAGTGAGGTGGGGCCGGTGGTGACCGCAGGATCGCGGCCCGGGACGCGAATGAACCACGGCACACGAATGATGGGTTCAATGGCGTGATGCAGATGCCAGTGGACGCCGCCTTCGCCGAACGCTTCGCCGTCGAGGTCGCCGCCGATGCAGTTATCGTCGATACCATTGCCCACGACTTCGGCGGCCTGTGGATGGATACGGGGGTCGCCGTCGTTGCAATCGGCCC
>CAYFTY010000992.1:0-2089 GCA_964346045.1 uncultured Bradymonadales bacterium
GCTCGTAGACTGCTTTGGCAGTATGGTCGAGCACGCGCTGGGGCGCGACGGGCCCCTCGAGCGGCTGCTCGCTGCCAAGCGTCGAATCGCCCTTTTCGAGCGCCTCGCCTTCGGCGTCCACAGCCGTGAGGTCCGAGCGCTCACAGACTTCGAAATGATCGTTCATATAGAGATACGAGACGGCCCCCGACGGAAGTAGAGTGCTGCCGTCGCGCGTCAACGACGCCATGGTGCACTGCACGCCGGTCTCGTCGACGACGATCTTCTTTTTGCGGCCATAGAGCTTGTCGCGACGCAGTCTGGTGATGCCGAATTCACTGACTTCGCCGTCGAAATTCAGAACAATCGATCGTGCCATTCTCGGGCCTCCCGGTTAGAACGCAGCGGAGTCTGTCACGAGGCGTTCCGGGGCGTCAACGGTCCGCCAAATTTCGGTTTGGGGCAGGACGGAGGTCCGAATGACAACCCATGTCTTGCTCTGTACTCTTCGCTCATTGCCCTCAGAGAGGTCGTTCATGAAGTTACGAACGTTGGTAATCGTATGCGTCGGGCCACTCGTCTGGCTGGGCTGCAAAAAGTCCATAAGCCCCGAGGCGTCGGCACGGGATATCGAGGTGCTCTCTCAGGCTAATTTTCACAGCGATCAGAAAGAGAAATGCACCGAGGTGGCGCGCTTCGAGGTCGTGGTCTCGCCCAACGAAGAGAGTGCCTCGAAAACGCAGAGTGTCGCTGAGATCAAGGCGCGAAATCAAGGGGCGAGGCACGACGCGACCCACGTGATTCTCTGGCCCGAGTCGGATCAACCCTGCAATACACGCGGCGAGCTCGTCGAAGATGGCAACGAGCTCTGTCAGGTCGTTCCTGCGACGGCGTTCGAATGCATCATTGGATATTGAGTCAGCGTTGCTCAGAAGCCTCGTCGATCTCGATGATCGTGGTGCGAAGGTCTTCGCCATCGAGAGTGACGTAGAGATGAGTCCAGTCGCCCGAGACGGTGACCCGCATCGTGTGCCGGGCATTGAGACGGTCCGCGAGCCGATACACGAAATCATCGCCAAAGCTCACAAAGCGCACCTCTGCATGCTCTTCGAGCCGAGTATGTGCCTCTCGCCAGTAGTTGATGAGCGACCGTTCGTCGGGTTTGACGATCACAAATGAGCAATCTCGATTTTTCTGCGTGATATCTTCGAGTTTGCGAATCTTGGTGCTGCCACAGTCGATCCAGAGCGTAGGATCGAGGCGTTCGTCGAAGCGAACCAGGTCGGGTTTGTAGTGCTGGTTGGCCGAACTCTCGATCTCGAGGTCGGTACGGTAGAAGAGAAAATACGAAAGGAGCTTCATGGCGACGTGTCGCATGCTCTCGCCACGCTTTTTTCGCAGGAAGACCCGCCCTTCGATTCCATAGAGTTCGAGCGCATCGTGATTCAGCAGCCAGTCGATATTCAAACGGGCGCGTCGTTCGTGCATGCTCAGTGGATGGGAGAGAGTCGATGGGCGACCAGACACGTCTGTGGATCGGGCTCGACATTCGCGGTCGAGAGCGCAAATTCGATGTTCTCGCAGAAGATCTCGATCGGTTGATGTCGCGATTCGTCGAGCGAGCCATCGAAGAGCACCAATGCACCGGAGCCCGCGTCGAAGCTAATACCGTCTTCGATCCACGCGCTTCGGGGGATTTGATGCAGCGCGTTCATCACGTCCTGCTCGTCGGGCGCCCAGAGCATGCGCACGAGCATGCCACCGCCCTGGGCCGGTGTCGGCCACCACGCCGTATCAAAGCCCCCCTCGAGCACGAGCGCATCGCACTTTCGATGGACGTCGAGCGAAGCCACCGGTTCGGGATGTTGCCGAGCCCATGTGAGATGCTGGTCATTCCACGCGGCGGCGCTCGTGCGCTCTGCGAGCACAAGCGGGCCCGTCTGCCCTGATAGCCACTTCAGCTTCTGATCCGAGCGTGGTGTCTGCATGGATTCTCCTGCAACGGATTAATCATGAGGCTCGAAAGCGTTGCTCATCCCAGATAACATGCCGGCGCAAGCTCTTCATTCCGAGGATGCAATGGTCTCGAGATCGACGTGGAAATGGTGCC
>CAYFTY010000993.1:0-2088 GCA_964346045.1 uncultured Bradymonadales bacterium
AAGTGCCGGCACTTTGAAGACGCTCTCTTTGGAGACGAATTTGTACGGGCGGAAGAGAGCACCCATCACGAGGATATCAGCGAGCGAGTCGTGGTTTGCGACGAAGAGCGCGCGCGAATCCCATGGCAGCTTGCCACGGCCCTCGACGCGGATACTCCAGAGCGGGTTGAATGCGTATACAGCCCAGCCCCAGAAACAGGTCGTCAGCACATGAATGATCCTTGCGCGCCGCTCGAAAAGAAGCGTTGGGAGCATCAGCACGCAGACGGCGAGAAACACAAAAACCGTGAAGGCCGCAAAACAGATCCACCATACGGCGGCATAGATCTTCATTCCCAGGCTGGGAGCCTTCTGGATTTCTTCCGTTGAGCTTTCGGTGATCGATTGGGTCGACTGGGACATATGTTATCTTCTCCATACTACTCAGGCCTCCTTGGTTAGCGATCCAAAACGTCTGAGTCAATGGCCCCGCGTCGCCGATCTAGCTGACTCGTGAGTCAGGCCGGCAGGTTGATTTTGGCGCGAGCGCGAGGATTCTATGTACGGAGGAAACGTCATGTATGTCGAAGCCGTGATCAAGAAAGTCGAGTTCCGCCAGCTTCTCGAGCGAATACTTCCGCTCATCATCGATCTATCGCACGAGGACGAGGAGCCACGGACCCGTTATGCTGAGGTGCTAAAGCCCATCGAGGTAGCATTTCTGGCAGGCGAGGGCGTTTCGATGACGATGCCCATGCGTGTTCGGTGGCCTGTTCCGCTCCTCTCGAAGCCATTCGAAGTCAGGACGGTCGAAGGACTGCTGCTGCCGTACGTTCGTGAACGTGATCAGGATCCACGCCTCGTGTTCGAACTGAAGATCGAAGCGATCGACGTGAAGTACTTCCCCGAGATGCTCGACGACCTCATCGTCGACCGGATCAATGAGAAGATCGAAGAATAAATCACATCGAGATCGAGCCTTTCCGGAAGTCGCTCTTGCCGATGTGGATGTTGATGACGACTGGCTTTCCTTCCGAGGCGAGCTTCTTGGCTTTTTTGAGGGTCTTTTCGATGTCTGCAGGGTCTTTGAGCAAGAGCCCGACGGCGCCGTAGCCCTCGCCTACCGTGTGATAGTCGTTGCGGAGAAGGACGGTGCCGAGGTCTGTCCCCAGAATCTCGACCTGTTCTCGGGCAATCTGCGCCCACGACCCATCGGTTCCGATCACCGCGATCGGAGCCATGCCAAAGCGCACGTAGGTATCGTACTCACTGATCGAATAGGCGCTCGAGCCATCGCCCCAGATGATCCAGGTCTCTTTGTCGGGTTTACAGGTGCCCGCGCCCAGTGCGAACCCGCCGCCGACTCCGAGCGTTCCGAAAACACCCGGGTCGAGCCACGAGAGCGGGGCGCGGGGACGCAGGATATACGCGGCCGTTGCAACCCAATCGCCTCCATCGACCACCAGGACTGCATCATCATCCATCATCTCTTCCATGTTGAGGAAGAAGTCGAGCGGGTTGATGAGGCCTTCCTCGGTCGAGACTTTCGAGCGCTCGATGATATCTGCATCACGCGCTTCCTCGCGCTCGCGAAGCTTGTCGAACCATGGGGCCCAGGCTCGTCCAGAGAGTCTTGTTCGTCGAGAGAGTTCGATGAGGAATCGCCCGGGGTGCGTCTCGATGGGGATCTCGGGGCGGCGATTCTTCCGTAGATCGTCGGCGCTCAAATTCGCCGAGACCAGCGTTGCCTTGCGATTGATCTTCTGGCCGTACCCGAGTCGGAAATCGAAGGGAAATCCGGCGACGATCACCACGTCTGCTTCGCGGAGAGCGGCGCTTCGTTTGTGGCGAAATTGGATGTCGCTGAATCGCCCCAGGAGACCTCTAGCCGTGCCTCCGAGCCAACATGGGATGCCGAGGTCACGAACCGCGTCGGCGAGCTCTTCGGCTTGGTCTGGCGTCATATTCACCAGCGATTGGCTACCGATGATGAGCGCTGGCTTCTGCGCGTCGGCGAGCGCGGTCGCTACGTCATCGATCTGCTCGCTCACACCAGGTACGAAGGGCTGGTCGGGCTCGGTGCCCGGGTGGTCGTCGATCGTGGTCCAG
>CAYFTY010000994.1:0-2088 GCA_964346045.1 uncultured Bradymonadales bacterium
ACAGAGAGGAATTCGAGGGGCGGGATCGCAAAAGCGGCGACCTCAAATGGACCGGCAGCCGGATCGATCTCATTTTCGGTTCCGACTCCCAACTCCGGGCCAGGAGCGCGTCTTTCGGTGCGCTCTCCTTTATCTCGAGGCACCTGCTCAGAATTCAGATAGGGGGTCGGGGCACCGGTGACTGCACTCTCCTGCCCCTTCATCATCGTGGACTGAGAGCCTGCCCCGCAGCCGAGCAGAGCCAGAAGAAGAGCCATCAAAACCATCGAACCTTTCATCATTCACCTCGCGGAGTTGCGTTTTCAGGCATCAACGCATCGAGGCAGCATGCGATCTATTTTTGTTCGTCATCTCGGGAAGTTGCAGCAAGCACCTATCTGAGGCATTCTGCATTAACGATCAGCATGTCGCGTGGAAAGAAGAGCCACCATCACCGGCAACTCGAGTTGCCGATTTCTACATTCCAAAGGTCCTGATCCCCGCATTCCAAGGGAACCCATAGTTGGCATGCATGATGCAGAAAATTGAGCCGGCATTCGAAATATCGAACGAATTTTCCCAGATGCGCACGAAGTGGAGCTGAACATGACCCTCGAAATAAATCGCAAATTCCTCATCCTTGCATTGAGTAGTGCGCTGGCCGTGGCGGTCGGCTGCTCCTCGGACGACTCCGAAAATCTCGCCAACGGCGATGTCGAGCCGACCGTAGATAATGCAACCGACTACCCAGCGACCGGAGTGTCCGACACCTGCGGAGGAAAGTGCGACAATCCCGATGCTGCGCTGCAGTCTTCGTCCAATCGACTGCTGGCCGCCCTGGATATGACGAATTACGAGAACGAGATGGGCGAGACCGAGAGCTTCCGTCTTGTCGGTGAGGTCATCGAGGATCAGTACTTCGTGGTCGAACAAGGCCAGACCCTGACCGTCGAGCTCTATGCTGCCGACGGCGCTTCGGTGCAAGACTTCAAAGTCACGGCCGAGCTCACCTACGAAGAAGAAGGCGTGGGCGCTTTCGTCTCGGATACCATCGACACGTCCGAGCTCATCCCCTGGCAGCTTCTCCGCATCGATGTAACCGGCGCACACACCTTCGTCGAGACCAACGAAGACGCCGAGGAAGGCGAGCCGGTCGAAGTCGTCGAAGAGCGAGAGATCATGCAGACCTTCGAATACACGCCCGGACTCGAGACCGGAGCCGAGGTGCTCCCGGAACCCGAAGATCCCTTCGCCCCCGCACTCGACATCCACGCGGGCGCGATTTTCATCGACCCTGAGGTCGAAGCTCCGTCCTACGACTACCCGAGCGTCGACGGACCGTTCGGTCTTGGCGGAACCGAGTTCTGGCAGCGATGGCCGGGCGGGCTCAGCCCAACCTTCAGCTACTCGGCCGGCACTGCATTGGGTCGCAAATGCATGAGCGCGAGCGCGATGCGTTTCGAAGCCATCATGTCCGATCCGCCCGAGTCGATGCTGCAGCTCGTCGAAGAGACCAACTGGAGCGGCCGATTCTTCAACTGGAACGACGACTACAGCGATCCCGAAGCGACCGGTGGTCCCCGGGGCGCAGTCCTCTGGGCATGGCGAACCGGTCTCATCAAGTGGATCAGCCAGACCGGAGCCGATGGAACCTGCTATCTCCCGACCTACGATATGGTGGACCGCGCCGCACAGAATTGCCTCGCGCGCGGCGCCTCGGATGATGGCGAAATCGAAGGTTGTCAGGGCTGGTAACAGCGAACATGTTCTCGTGGCTCTACGATTTGCGGAGAGCTACGTGAATTCTTACTCTTGGTATAGTCCTCAGAGATATTCCGAGCAAACGCGGAGTCTAATGTGAAGCATCAAATCAAATGGCTACTAGGTATCCTGCTCATCGGAGCTGTCGGCATCACCGGCTGCTCGAGTGATGGAGGAGATGGTTCGACCACCGATCGCCTTTCCTCGCAGCTCGGATACGACGACGCCAGCGATCGCGTTCTCGTGATCATGAATCGTGAACTCCGGGGAAGCGAAGTCCTGCACGCCAGACTGCGTCCGGTTTCGGACGACACTGACCTCGACTGCGCGCAGATGATCGCAGACATA
>CAYFTY010000995.1:0-2087 GCA_964346045.1 uncultured Bradymonadales bacterium
GGAGCGTGCCGAGGCGCTGTGCACGTGATACGACCCGGCCAACTGCACGGAGGTTGCTATGGACGTAATCTGGATTGACGAAGTCGAGGCATTGCGCGGCTTTGTAGACGAAATCTCCCACGAAGAAGCGATCGCGATCGACACCGAAAGCGATCACTTTCACGCGTATAATGCCCGTGTCTGCCTGATACAGGTCGCCAGCCCCGAGCGGGCTGCGCTTGTCGACCCCCTTGCTCTGGATGCGGAAGACCTCGATCCCCTCTTCGACCTGCTCGAAGATTCTTCGACCGTCAAAATCCTGCATTCCTGCCGCAATGACGTGCGCGAAATCGATCGGGATTACGGCGTCGCCATCCACAACGTATTCGACACACAGATCGCGGCCAAATTCATCGGTCACGATCGAAACGCACTGAGTTGGCTACTCGAAGAACTCCTGGGTCTGAAACTCGGCAAACAATATCAACGCTTCGACTGGACTCGACGGCCGATTCCACCCGAGCCACGCGAATACGCAGCGCTCGATGTCATTCCACTCTTCGATCTGCGCGAGCGTTTCCTCGACGAGCTCGGCGACTGGGTGGAGCCATTCCGCGAAACCTGCACCCATTACGCCGCAACATCAGGTTACGAAGCATCTGAATTCGATCCTGAGGACTGGCGACGAGTCAAAGGAGCTGAGAAGCTCGACGGTCGCTCTCGGGCGGTCGTGCGCGAGCTCTTCATCGTGCGGCACGAGCTCCTCGAAGACGTCAACCGAGCAGCTCTGCACGTCTTTGACAATCGGGCGCTCAAGAATATCGCAAAAGAAAGGCCCACGACGCGTAAGGACCTCGGCCGCACCAAAGGACTCGCCCCGGCACTCGCCAGTTATGGCGGCGAGAAGATCCTCGCGGCCATCGAACGCGGCCTTTCGGCCGAGGTTCCTCCCAAGCGGCGGCCACGGCAACGGGCTCCACGCATGTCTGACGAAGCGCGCGCTCTCTACGATGATTTGAATTCGTGGCGCAACGAGACCGCCCATGCTTCGCATCTGCCATCTGAATTCATCGCGACCAATTCGACGTTGAGAAAGATCTCGCTCGAACCGCCTCGCTCGCTCGAAGAACTCGGGCGCTTCGAGGATATCCTGCCGTGGCAACGAGAGCGTTTTGGAAGCGAGATCCTCGAGATCATCGACGCGCATTGAGCGCCGAGTGTCAAACCGAGCCGTGATCGGAGACGCCAGCGAGACGGGGAGCCGCCGTCATCACATGATCATTCGATCGCTCTGAGCCAGAATGCCGCGCCCGGGCCGTCGTCGTGATCATAGAGAGTCGGGGTTTCACCGACGTCCAACGCCCTGACAATCTCGTAGCTCGAAAATCCGCCCGGCGGGATTTCTCGTCCATGCGGAAACGGACCATTCTGCGGCGAATGAATGCGATGGGGCCGGCTGTCATTATTGTAGACGACCAGAAACTGCCCGACATAAACCTCGACCGGATTCTCTTTCGAATTCCAGGGATTCGAACCGGTACCCTCGGCGATCGTGAATTCGACAATCGAGCCGGGTTCTGGGCGCGCGGGTTCCTCGGGCTCCGGGGGTTCAGCGACCTCGGGCTCAGACTCGCTTTCGGGTTCGAGTTCTTCTTCAGGCTCGTCTGGCACTTCGGTCGAGGGAGCCGGCTCGAATGAATCGGCCCTGGCATCAAGAGTCGGGTCTTCGGCCGGATCGGCGGCATACGCCTCTTCCTGGGACTCTTCCGCCGATTCGGCATCGACCAGGTTGGCTTCGAGGGTGCCATCACACCCAAAAGAAAAGACGAGAATGAAGATTCCGGCGACTTGCTTGAACATCGACAACCTCGAGCGTAACAACGTACACCCGAAGTATATAGCAAGCTCTGTGCCAGCCCCTTTTCGTGCGATTCTGCGCCAGATCGCGGCAAATCCGGGGTCTTCATGCACCTACATGTAGGATAATGTGGTCTCGAGACCCCGGGGTCGAGACCCCACTTCGCTCTGGCGCGACTGCTGGTCGATGTCGACTTCTCTGCTTATAGTCCGCCTCCAACCCAAGGAGGCTAGATGAGCGAGCGAATAAC
>CAYFTY010000996.1:0-2082 GCA_964346045.1 uncultured Bradymonadales bacterium
ATCGGATACGCCGGTACAATGTAGCCATTTCCTTGGCCGGCTTCACCGTGGCAGACGACGCAATTCGTCTCGTACATCAATTTGCCATAGCGCAATGAGTCAGCGGTGACGGGCACCGGATTCTCCAATGCAACAGCTTTCCCCTGCTCGTCGGCAGCGTAGGGATAAGGATTGAAGCCCACAGGAAGGGTCCCGGGCGGCGTGTAGCGCATACCGGCTTCCTGATCTTTGATCGCAGGCGACGAGTGCATGCCCTGAATGGGGTTCCATTCACCCCAGGGCTCTTTCCCCGCAGGGATGCCGAATTCAGGCCACCAGTCGAGGCAGCCGGTTCCGAGCACAGTCACCACTACGATGAGCGGCAAGGTTTTTAAGGTTCGCTTATTCATCTTTCCCCGTCCTTTCTGACGGTACGGATTTCACTCGGATTGAGCCCTTTGCAGAACTCGATGGCATCGATTGGCGTAAAGTGTTCATCGTCTGCCGATATCCACAGTACAAAACGGTCCTTGGTGATTGCGGTATCGATGATGAAGGGCTTTTGGAAGCATCCGGCAGCCTTGAGCATCACGAGTCCAGTCGTCACACCGGCAAAGAGCACGGTGAGCTCGAACATGATGGGTACGAAGGATGGCCACGCGATGAACGGCTTACCGCCGTACACCATCGGCCAGTCGAATCCCATGATTCCGAACTGCAAACCCATCGCGGTGATCAAGCCAGCGCAGCCCGCGACGAATGTCACCCAGGGAATCCAAGATCGTCCGAGGCCCATCGCATCGTCCATCCCGTGGATGGGGAAGGGCGAATAGGCATCGAACTCCTGAAATTTCGATTCGCGCGTCTCCGACGCTGCATAGAGCAGGTGGTCGGGATGGTCGAAGTACGCGGCAACTCCCGCTACGGGCCCGCTTCGTACTTCTTCGTGCTCGATTTCGACGTCAGCCTCGCTCTCCTCGTCTTCTTCAGACCAGTCACGCTCAGCCTCGTCTTCCTCGTCTTCTTCGGACCAGTCGCGCTCAGCGACTTCTCTGTCGGCTTCGTCCTCGTCGGAATCGACCTCGTCGGCTTCATCCTCAGAACCACCGTCCTCCTCTTCAGAGCCGTGGTCTTTATCGGAATCTTCGTCGGACGCGTCGTCGACATCATCGACCGAGGCTTCGGAGTCACCTGCGTCGTCATCCTCACCGGACTCACCGTCTGAGGCTTCGACTTCGTCTGACGATGCTTCTTCAGCAGCCTCCTCCGCGGATGATTCTTCATCCGTCGAAGCTTCTGAAGTCTCCGTCGCCTCTGAGGTTTCCTCGGCGTCCGACGCCTCTTGCGATTCGGTCGCTTCAGAGGTTTCCTCTTGCGATGTTTCTTCTTCTTTTTTCGTATCGTCGGCCATGATTACTGATCTCCCTTTTGCGCAAAGCGCGACGCCTTATCGGGGTCCATGACGGCTTTGACTTCGAACATGCAGATTGTGGGTAACACGCGGCAGAAGAGCAGGAACATGGTCATGAACCAACCGAACGAGCCGATGGTGAGCAACCAGTCCATTACTTTGAAGTCATAATAGCCCCACGAACTCGGCACGAAGTCACGGTGAAGCGACGTGGTGACGATGACGTAGCGCTCGAACCACATCCCGATATTGACCAGGATGGAGATGATGAAGAGCATCGGCACGCTGCGGCGGACCGCCTTGAACCACAATAGTTGTGGCACGAGCATATTGTTTCCGTACATCAGTACCGCGGCCCACCAGTAGGGGCCGAACATTCGGTTGGCGAAGTGGTAGCGCTCGCCTTCGACCGATGAATAATAGGCAATCACGAACTCGGTGATGTAGGCGACGCCCACGACCATCGAGGTCGTCAGCACCACCTTCGCCATCGATTCGAGGTGATTCTTGGTGATGTAATCTTCGAGTTTGAAGACCACCCGCATGATGATCGTCAGCGTGAGCACCATACCGAAGCCGCTGAAGATAGCGCCCGCCACGAAGTAGGGCGGGAAGATCGTCGTGTGCCAGCCCGGGATGACGGAGACGGCGAAGTCGAACGAAACGATGGTGTGCACCGAGAGGACGAGCGG
>CAYFTY010000997.1:0-2074 GCA_964346045.1 uncultured Bradymonadales bacterium
GCCCCGCGCGAGTTCGAAGTACCCTCGACGTTTAGAAACGCATGTATTGCGCTTTTCGTCGTCGGCTTCGTGACCTTCGGGATCACGAGCTTCACCAACGCTCATGCCGCGTGGAACGGCTATCTCATTGGTTTCTGGTTCACGCTCTGCCTCGGCCTTGCGGGTCCATTCATCAATTCGACGCAATTTCTGAGCATCGCAGGCTGGAGCGTTTCGATTCGTCGAATCGGCGAAGCGATGGGCGCGTTCATTCCGGTCTCGCTCTTCTTCTTCTTCGGCCTCATCTTGGGCGGCTCTCACCTCTACCACTGGTGGGATCCGGCCTATGTGCAGGCTGATTATCTGCTGGCCAAGAAGTCGGGCATGCTGAATACGACCTTCTTTGCAGCCAGCGGGATCATCACTCTGGCGGTACTCTCGGCGCTTGCGTACTGGCATCGCAGCATCTCGCTCAAGCAGGACGAAACCGGGTCGACTTCGGACTACGGACTTCAGAAGGCGGTCAGCGCTCTCTTCATCGTCGCTTTCACGATTGGATTCTCGGCGATGGCGTGGATGACCACCATGTCGCTCGAGCCGCACTGGTTCAGCACAATGTGGGCGGTGTATGCCTTCGCCGGCCTCTTCCAGTCGGGCCTTTCCGTGGCCGTCATTGTCGCCCTCTACCTGATGAAGCGCGATTACTTCGGTGATTTCGTCGGAACCCGCCAGATTCACGACCTCGGGCAGCTGCTCTTCGGCTTCACGGTCTTCTACGCCTACATTGGCTTCAGCCAGTTCCTGCTGATCTGGTACGCCAATATTCCCGAAGAAGCGCTATGGTTCGTCGTTCGCGGCACGCCTCCAGACGTCTACACCGGCTGGGACTGGATCTCGATCTCGCTCCCATTCTTGAAGTTCATCATTCCGTTTCTAGTGCTCCTGCCGCAGGAACATAAGAAGAACAAGAACAACATCCTCCTCTACGTAGCGTACGCCTTGCTCTTCCTCCAGGCCTATGAGGTCTGGTACTGGGTCTCGCCTACACCACACGAAAAGGGTGCGATTGCTGCACCTCTTCTCATCCCGATAGCGGAGATCATCATCGCGCTCGGATTCTTCGGTGCCTTCGGGTACGTCGTTTCGACGGCTCTCTCCAAGGCAAACCTGGTACCCGTGAACGACCCGTTCCTGCACGAATCGGTCGATCACCACCACCATGGTACCCGGCCGCCAGAACCCGAGCAGATGAAGATTTCCTGAGGTCACTGCTATGAAGTACAAGACGCTTAAACGTGCAATGCAGGCCACGATCGCCATTGGAGCGGTCGCCGTCGTCGCCCCCGTGCTCGATGTCGACGCACAGGGCATTGGCATGCGCAAATTCGACCAGATGATCACGCCGACCGAATCGAAGGTCGAGCGCGGCGCTAAGATCTACGCGCAGAAATGCTCGAGTTGTCACGGCGTCGAAGGACAAGGTGGAGCTGAATTGGCCGCTCAATTCAATCCGCCTCCCGGTGCGTTCACTGATGGACAGTGGAAATACGGCGGCGGTCTCGTCGAGATCTACAACGCCATCACCAAGGGCAAGATGAAGCCCAACGACACGGCTGCTCAAACGGCCGAAGGCACCGAAGCGTCGGCAACGGTCGCAGAGCACCCCGGGTTTGCGTACCTGCCCTACCAAGACCGATGGGCTGTCGCGCATTATGTCCGAAGCGTTGCCCCCAATCCGCCCGACGATCCCAAGCCCGTGATGGAAGAGGCGGTCTTCGAGGCAAAGAATGGCTATTGCCGCGAAGAGCTGAAGTCGACGATCGACGCACGCATCACACCCGGTGGCGACGAGCAAATGAACAAAGCCGCCGAGATCTACACGGCACAATGCGCTTCCTGTCATGGTGAAGAGGGAAAGGGCAACGGACCGGCGGCAGCCGCTCTGCAACCAGCACCCAGGAACTTTCACAAAGCAGACGCGAAGTGGACCAATGGCTCGAGCCCGCTCGCCATCTTCAACACGCTGACCGTCGGTATCGAGGGAACCTCGATGGCGTCGTATAGCTCGTTGAGCGAAGACGAGCGCTGGGCACTC
>CAYFTY010000998.1:0-2073 GCA_964346045.1 uncultured Bradymonadales bacterium
AATCGTTGGCATGCGGATCAAGGAGGGCCTGAACCAGACAGACGTCCTCGACAAACTCGCAGAATTCGTCGAAGCCGCTCGCAAGCAATACGAATTCGACCTCTCCAAGACTCCCCACAAGGGCAATCCCGAAGCGAGTGTCCAGATCGTGGAATTCGCCGATTTTCAGTGTCCCTTTTGCAAAGATGCCGCCAAGATCATGGATTCGGCCTATACAAAGTACGGCGATGATATCGTGGTCTACTATCGGCACTTCCCGCTCAGCGCTCACCCGGAGGCGGACGTTGCGGCGCGTGCGGCCGTGGCGGCCCAGATGCAGGATAAATTTTGGCCGATGCATGATTTGCTCTTCAAGTACCAGAAGCAGCTCAGCCCCCAGAAGATTAAGCAGTTCGCCCGTCAGATCGGCGTGAACTACTCTAAATTCGAGAAAGACATGGTGAGTGCCGAGGCCGTCCGCCGCGTGCGAGAAGATAAGCAGGCTGGCGAGGAAGCTCAGATCACCGGAACTCCGAGCATCTTCATCAACGGGCGCCGCTACATGGGCGACCGAACGGAGAAAGGGATCTTTGCTGCCATTGACGCGGCGCTCGAAAGCACAGAGACGTCCGACGAGAAATAGACTGGCGTCGCGTCCGAATCCCTCTTAATTACGAGAGCTCCAATGACCCGTTCGGCGCGACGGTATATGAGGGTCGTGCGAGCTTTTGTAGATATGCGCCTTGCGCGCAGGAGAAACGATCATGGGAGAAGAACTCAGCGAAGCCGAAGTCTTGTGGAGAATCCGACATTCGACCTCCCACATTCTGGCGACGGCGATCCTCGAGATGTTCCCCGATGCCAAATTAGCCATCGGGCCGCCCATCAAGGACGGGTTCTACTACGACTTCGACCTCCCCAGACCCCTTTCGACCGAGGACTTCGAAGAGATCGAAGAGCGGATGGCGGCGGTCGTCAAAGACAACCAGCGCTTCGTACACGAGACGTGGTCGAAAGAAGAGGCGCGGGAGTTCTTCAAGGACCAGCCCTACAAGCTCGAGCTCATCGACGGCATCGAAGACGAAGATGTCTCGATCTACAAGAATGGGCCCTTCACCGACCTCTGCGCTGGCCCCCACGTTCGCTACACGAAAAAATGCAAGCGATTCAAATTGCTCAAAGTTGCGGGCGCCTACTGGCGAGGCGATGAGAACCGGCCGATGTTGCAGCGCGTCTATGGCACCGCCTGGCGCACGGCCGACCAGCTCGAGAACCATCTCCATATGCTCGAAGAAGCCAGGCGCCGAGATCACCGCCGCCTGGGTAAGGAACTCGAACTTTTTGGCTTCGATCGACTTTCGCCGGGATCAGTCTTCTGGCGACCGAAGGGGTGGACGGTCTACCGCACCCTCCAGGCGTATATTCGGGGGCTCGAGCAAGAGAACGGGTACGAAGAAATCTACCACCCGATGCTCTACAACAAAGAACTCTTCGAGACCTCGGGACACTGGGAGCACTATCGGGACAATATGTTCGTGCTCGAATCGCACGATCAGACCATGTGTCTGAAGCCGATGAACTGCCCCGACACGATGCTCTACTTCAAAAGCAAGAGCCGGTCGTATCGCGAGCTGCCGATGCGGGTCGCGGAATTCGGCCACCTGCATCGTAACGAGTTGCAGGGCGCACTCGCCGGGGCGACCCGAGTCCGTCAGTTCTGCCAGGATGACGCACACATCTTTGCGTCCGAAGACCAGATCCAGGGCGAGATCGAACTCTTCCTCGAGATGATGGACGAAGTGTATTCGCTGCTCGGCCTCGACTATCAACTCGAGCTTTCGACGCGACCGGACGATTTCATGGGCGATCCTGAACTCTGGGATATGGCCGAAGAGGCGCTCGAGAATGCGCTCGATACCAGTGGCCGTGCGTATGAAATCAACGAAGGAGACGGCGCCTTCTACGGGCCAAAAATCGATATTCAGGTCCTCGACAGCCTGGGCCGAGACTGGCAGTGCGCGACGGTTCAGCTCGACTTCCAGCTTCCAAGGCGTTTCGAGCTCACCTACACGGGCGCGGACAACACCGACAAAG
>CAYFTY010000999.1:0-2072 GCA_964346045.1 uncultured Bradymonadales bacterium
AGGTCAGGCAGTCGATGATGATCGGTTTGTCCGCCAGCCAGATGTGTTCGGGGCGAAGATCACCGTGGGCGTCCACGACGCGTTCGGCACGTTCCTCGAGCAGGTGCCGGTGTTCGTCGAGCCAGCGCTGCTGCGCCTCGGCCACCGCTGCAACCGCACCGGGTTCCAGTCCGTATCGTGGCTGCTCGAGCCAGCCTTTCTTCGACTCGAGGTCCGACGTGATGCGGCGACAGAACTCCTGATCGTCCAGCGGAACAGCCTCGGTGCGCATGTGAAAGTCCGTCAGCGTGGCCGCGACTCGATCGACATCCAGGGCATGCAGCGCATCGTTTTCGATGCAGTCCTCAAGCATGCGATCGCGCGGCAGGCGTTGCATCTTCACCAGCCAGTCGACCGTGGGACCGACTTCGTCGACGCGAAGTCGCTCTCGATCGCTCACGACAGGAACGACCGCAAGATATGTGTCCGGGGCGAGCGTGTGACCGGGTCAAAAAGACCCAGGACATATGTGTCTCGATAGACTCGATTGGTCCGGAATCGTCCAGGTAACAATCCGACTGTTTCAGCGGTTGCACCGTCGTCTCGAGTCGTTCTCTGGCTCCCCCTGATACCTGGCCGACAGCGGCGTCTCATCGTATGAAGCTTCTTCGTTCTCACACTTGCGCTCGCTCGCGAGACGGCCTAAGCGAGCGTGTACCATGCGTCTGTTGTCCCTGCTCTTTCCGAATCCAAAGTTTTACGGCTGGCTGATCGTCGGGCTGTGTTTTTTGTGTTCGATGCTCTCGTCGCCGGGGCAGTCGTTCGTCCTGTCGCTCTATCTCGAATATCTGATCACGGATCTGGGGCTCAGCCGGCTCGAGCTTTCGTCTATCTACGGGGCGATGACGCTCCTTGCCGCGGTGGCGTTGCCGTTCGTCGGTGGGCTCGCCGACCGCTTCGAAGGGCGCACGTTTTTGAGTCTCGTCGTGCTCTTTCTGGGGATGGCTTGCCTCTTTTTCTCTCAGGTGAGTGGGCTGATCGGCGTGGCTCTTGCTTTCTTCTTTCTTCGACTGCTGGGGCAGGGCGCGATCGGATTGGGTACCCTGACGGTGGTAGTGCGGTGGTTTCGCGCTTACCGCAGTCGAGCGCTGGCGGTGGTCAGCCTGGGTTATGCGGCGGGCGAGATGGTCTTCCCTGCACTGATCTTCGTGTTGATCGCGGCGCTCGGATGGCGGGGCTCGTTGGTGAGCTTCGGAGTCGCGAACCTGATTTTCTTTGCGCCACTCATCTATCTGGTGATCAGAAAACGCCGCGAAGACGAGCCGATGGATGGTCAAGCCGGCGCAGTCGAGGCCTCGAAGCTGGACACGATCTCGGATGAAGAACCACACCTGACCTACGCCGAGCCCGACTTCGAACTCGGAGCCGTGCTGAAGATGCCGGGCTTCTGGATCCTGACGACATGCGTGTCGGTGTTGCCCCTGGTCGTCACCGCGGTCATTTTTCACCAGGTCGCACTCTTCGATTCTCTTGGCTGGGCGAAGACCCTTATCCCGATTGCGTTTGCCGGTTTTGCGGCGGCCCGTGTCGCTACGACCTACTTGATGGGGCTGGCCCTCGAGCGATATTCGAGCCGATACGGGATCGCAATCGCGATGTTCGTCGCTGCGCTCGCACTGGCAACGATGGCCCTGCCGGTGCCGGAAGAGCTAGGCTCGATGCTCTACGGCGTAGGGCTCGGCATGGCCACTGGCGGCCTAAGCTCGTCGAACGCCGTCGTCTGGCCTGAATACTACGGCATCGCAGCGCTCGGTGCGGTGAAAGGCGTAGTCACTTCGATCCGGAACGCGTCGACGGCCCTGGGACCACCGTTGGTCGCTCTGATCGCCGCCGGCGAGCAGCGATTTGGAGTTGCGGTGTCTGTGCTGGCTGCGATGTGTCTGGCGACGGCGGTGGTTGCGCTTTTCGTGCGCCCACCCGGAGCGCACGAGCTGCCAGACTGATCTGCTGCTCGCGCAACTCGCCCGAGCATCGCTCGCCCCTGGCTGCGGGCGGCCGAAGTACCTCTTGTCCTCGACCCCGGGCAGCCGAAG
>CAYFTY010001000.1:0-2068 GCA_964346045.1 uncultured Bradymonadales bacterium
TCGCCAATGCCCGCAAACTGCTGTCGATGACCGACCGCATCTATCCGCAGTTCGCCACCCACAACGCCCACACGGCGGCGGCGATCCTTGACATGGGGCAAGACCGCGACGCGTTCGAGTTCTTCAACGTCATCTTCGTCGAAGACTATTTCAGAAAATGCCTCGAACGAAGCACGCGCGCTCGTTGGATTCGCATTATAGGCATCATCGATGATCGCCCACGGCCCAACTTTGAGAATGCGCATCCGCCCCCCGGGCACCTCGAGTGCGTCGAGCCCCCTCTGTACGTTCGCCGTGTCGATCTCGATGCCACAGGCAGCCAGAGTCCCCAGAGCCATAGCGAGATTCGACGCATTATGAACGCCGGGAAGCGAAAGCTCCCATGTATCGATCCCATCGGGATGCGCGATGATGACTTTCTGGCCGCTCCCTGCCGGCTCGGTCGAGATGACCTCGAAGTCGGCGTCTTTCCCGATGAGCAGCATGGCGCCGGGCCAGTCCGCAGGAATCAGCGACGAAGCCTCTTCCGTCGGGGCGATCGCGACCGATTGCGGTGTGGCATCTGCCCTGAAAATCTCGCCTTTGACCCGCCGAACTCCATCGAGATCGCCGAGATTTTCCAGATGGGCGGCTCCGATAGACGTCACGAGCCTCACCGGCGCAGGCGCGATACGAATCAATTCGTCGATGTCTCCAAAATCGTTACATCCCATCTCGAAGACGCCGACCTCGTGCTCGAGTTCGAGTGCCGAGACCGTGAGAGGAACGCCGACATGATTGTTGAAGTTTCCGGGTGTGGCGTGCACGCGATGGCCGTGGCCTCGCCACAACGAAGCGATGATTTCTTTGGTCGTCGTCTTGCCATTCGAGCCGGTGAGCGCGATCGCCAGCAAGCCATCTTCGACGGCCTCTTCAAAGAGAGCGCGCGCCATGTGCTGAAACGCCACCAGCGTATCTTCGACTCGAATCACTGCCGCATCGACGGTGAGATCACGATCCGAGAAAACGCATGTTGCTCCTGACTCGACGGCGTCTTCGATGAAGTCATGACCGTCAAAACGATCGCCGACGATCGGGATGAAGAGCGCCCCTTTTTTGATGGTTCGTGTATCGGTAGACACGCACGAAACTCGGGCATCCGCATCTCCTCGCAACTCACCGGCGGCGGCGTGGGCAATCTTTTCGAGACTCCATGTCGAGATGCGCAGACTCATGATCGTCGCTCCAGGGCCATCCGGACGTGCTCGACGTCGTCGAACTCATGCCTCACGCCGGACACTTCCTGATAGTCTTCATGCCCTTTTCCAGCAACCAGGACGACGTCTTCTGCATCTGCGGCGAGCATGGCGTAGGCGATCGCCTGTGATCGGTCGACTTCGATGAAAAAGGTCGATGCGCCCGGCTCTTCACCGAGTTCGAGATGCGTAAAACCTCGAGCGATATCGTCAATGATCGCCGAGGGCTCCTCAAACCGGGGATTATCCGAAGTCAACAAGATCCGGTCGGCTCGCTTTTCGGCCACCTGCGCCATCTGCGGACGTTTCTCACGGTCGCGGTCGCCGCCGCATCCAAAGACGACCCAGAGATCGCCTTCCACGAAAGGCTCGAGGGCCTCGAGCGTACGGTCGAGCGCGTCGGGCGTGTGCGCGTAATCGACGAAAACCCACGGGCGCTCGCTCACCATCTCGAGACGTCCGCGCACGCCATTGACCTGCGCGAGCCCGTCCTCGATAGCATCGGCTGAAACGCCGAGCGCGCGAGCGGCCTCGGCGACCACGAGTACATTTTCGACATTGAATTCGCCCATCAGACCCGCCCGGATCGAGAGCGGTTCATCCCCCGACCATTCGAGCGCGAGCTTCCCGAGACCAAAGCGAACTCCGGCGAGCCGTTCGTCCTGGCGAGTGACTTCGTGGACCTCGAGGCCTTGAGCACGGGCGATATCGGCGACCGCTGCGCCCTCTTCATCGTCGACATTGATCACCGCGACACCGGCTTTTCCGGCGGCTTTCGCGCGCGGCAAGACCTCGACGAAAAGCTCCCGCTTGGCATCGCGATAGGCCTCCAT
>CAYFTY010001001.1:0-2068 GCA_964346045.1 uncultured Bradymonadales bacterium
TGAGCGAAAGGCCCCTCGAATTCGTACTCTTGCGGAAACCCCTGCAGGATAGCGGCCTCGCGCACGCTGATGTTTCGGTGCTGTTCAGGGTGAAGAAACCGGCCGCATGACGGCGTGCTGGACTTCGCCGTAATAGTAACGCTAGGCTCATCCCAGCGCAGTCGCCCGTAGACGTCAGTAAAGCCCGGGGTGTCGCCGCTGTCGAGGGACGTATGGCAATCGAGCTGGTCCTCTTTTGCCAGGGCACGACGATCACCGCCGTCCGGCGGCGTCTTCCTGATCCTTTTGAGAATACGATCCGTGTGATCCGGTGCGCGATGCATCGGGTCATGTGCATCCGTCTCGCCCGAAGAAATCGGATCGAGATGAGCGATGGCATCGCGGACGGTCGGGGCGGCTTCTTCCGAAAAGATCGGCTCCGGCAAATCGATTTTCTTGGACTTGGAGCCGATGACGAATGCTCTGCGGCGGCGCTGGGGCACGCCGTAGAGATTCAGGTTCAAGACTTCCTCACTTAGCTCGTACCCGCCGTTTTTAAGTATCATGGCTGCCGATTCGTAATACTCCTTATAACGGCCAGTCAAAATCTCCGGCACGTTTTCCATAACGATTGCATCCGGCCCGTAGTACTCGCAGATCTGAGCGAAAGCGATAAGCAGGTTGTTACGTGGATCGTCGCGTTCGTCTTTTTTTCGGTGTGCACTGAACCCTTGACACGGAGCGCAGCCGACGAACACCAGGGGGCGATTCCGGTCAGCGTCGAAGTCCGGAACTAGCTCTTCCAGCAACTCGGGTCGCTCGGCAATGGCGCGTATATCTTGGTGTATGCCAGGCGCTCCGACATTCTTCTCGTACGTGACGAGGGCTTTCTCATCCTTGTCGATACCCGCCAGTACGCGAAATGCGCGGTGACTCTGGCGCGTGTTCGCAAATCCCCAGCTCATGCCTCCGCATCCGCTGAAAAAGTCAACTACATAGACTTCCTCAGGGTCGGGCAGCTTTTTCTCGTAAGCGTCTGGGGCGTGGGTGTCTTTCATTTTTGCAAGTGTGTAGAATTCGGAGGAGTCTTCGGAGAAGCTTCGCTCGGGGTACGGGGTCGTTGAGGAATCAGCCGGTAAGGTGTGGCTCAAGCTTGTCCATGACGACCTTCAATCCGTCCTTGATCTCGCACTCCCATATGACGGCGACATCCCACCCCTGCTCTTTTAGCTGTAATGCGACCTCTTCATCACGCTCTTTATTACGGAGCAATTTTTCTTTCCAGAACTTGCGGTTCTTTTGGGGAATCTGCCCCTTTGAGCACTCGGAGTGCAGATGCCAGAAGCAGCCGTGTACGAAGACGGCCAGGTTGTACTTCGGAAGAACGAGGTCGGGCGTACCGGGCAAGCCCTTTCGATGAAGCCGAAAACGGTAGCCCAGACGGTGCAGGAGCGAGCGCACCTGCTTCTCGGGCTTCGTGTCTTTCGAACGCACCTTTGACATAATCTCGCTCAGCTTTTCGGCCGAGAAAATGTCGCTGCACTGGCCGTTGCCCATACTGTTCATGTGGTATCCGTTTGCTTTGAGGGGAAAGCAACCGAGTTTGGCTCCCCATCTTCCTTTTTCGCGGCGCTCACTCCAGCTTGCCCGAAGCCCCCTCTTCCGCGAAGAGACGTTTCTGGTCGTCGAAGCGGAAGCAGATGCCACGGTGTGCCAGCGTCTTGACGATAGCGGCAGCCTCCTCTTTGCGTAACTCGCGCCGGTTTCGAATGGCGCTACGCATCGTATTGGAGTTCAGGCCGGCCTCGCAGAAGACAGTATGCCATTTGATTAAGTCCTTGAGTTCGATGACGCGGTCGATGGTCAGCATGATGTTGAGGTCACAAATGCCTATTTTTCCTATAATGTTCACCACACGTGTTGACTAAGTAAACACACGTGGTGTGAAGAAGCAAGACGCCGATGCCAAAATCGGCCCGAACCCTGCCGGCGACCTGCGCGCTATCCCCGACCACAAGAGCCCAGTCGACTCCGAATAAAGAGATCACAATGAGACGTGAAGGCTTGCTACCTACTCATCTTCCAACGA
>CAYFTY010001002.1:0-2067 GCA_964346045.1 uncultured Bradymonadales bacterium
GACGTCGCCTGCGTGCGGCGGCCGGCGGCCGGTCGAGCGCTGCAGAGACCCGGAACCTCGCCCGGCCCTCTAGAGCGAGTCGCGCACGCCCGAGAAGCGGCGGATCTGACGATGGACACCGGCCTCGAAAAGAGTGCGACGACCGCAGAGAGCCACCGAGTGACGCGCACGGGTGATGCCGGTGTAGAGGATCTCGCGGGTCAGCAGTGGCAGATCCTCTTCGGGAAGCACGATCGCCACATCATCGAACTCCGATCCCTGTGATTTGTGGACGGTCATGGCAAAGGCGTGATCGAGATGCCCCCGCAGCGCCTGAAGATGATGAGCACGATAGCCTCGCGTACCCGGAAATACCGCCATGAAGCGGCCTTCACCGTCTGTGTCGACGCGCAAAATCAGACCCTGATCACCGTTGAAAAGATGCCGTTCATAGTCGTTTTTGAGCATCAAGATCGGCTCGCCAGGCACGAATTGCGTCGATTCAGAAAGACCTTGAAACTCTTGCAGCATGCGGCGATGGAAGAGTTCGTTAATAGCATTGGACCCTGTCGCAAAGACCCGGGTCAGACAGAGGATGCGGCAGCGGTTGAAGTGGGCGAAGAGGGCGTCGAGAGCCGCCATGTCGTCGGTCTCAAAAGCTCCGTCCCGCAGGCGATAGGTCTTCGAGATCGCAAAATCTTCGAGCGTTTTGAGCGATCGCACGCGCTCGTGATACCAGTGATCGAGAAAGTCACGCAGCGACCTTCGGGCTGCCACGTCGTCGTCTTGACTGGTTCTCAGAATTTCGACCCCCGCGAATTCGACATCTGAGGCTTCATTTCGCTGGACGAGATGCTCGAAGGCCTGCTGCGCATGACCATTTCGGACCTCTTCAGCAAGCTGCAGAATCGCGCGCCCCTCGGGCTGCGATGCGTCCATACGATAGCTGTGGTGAAGGCGCACGACCTCGCGAGAGCCATCGACTTCTTCACCTTCGGCCGGCACGAGATCGCGCAAGACCGTTCCAGTCTCGACCGAGGGCAACTGCTCGGCATCTCCGAGCAAAAGCAGGCGCGCGTCGGGGCGAACAGCCGCCACCAGCCGCTGCATCAGGACGAGATCGATCATCGATGCTTCGTCGACGATGATGAAGTTATGTTTGAGGGGATTGTCAGCCGAGTGGCGAAACTCGCGTCTGCGGCGCGAATAATCGAGGAGTCGATGCAGAGTCGATGGCTCGAGATGCGCGAGTTCGACAGCATCCTCATCTGCCGAAATCTGCTCGCGAATCGACTCGGCCATGCGGTTGGCAGCCTTTCCGGTCGGAGCAGCCAGCGCAATCTCTTCGTTTGTCACGCCTCGAGCGTGCAGAACCCGCAAGAGCGAGACCACGATCGAGGTCTTGCCCGTGCCAGGGCCGCCCGTGATGATACTGAGCGGCGCTCGCAATGCGACCTCAATGGCGTGAATCTGCTCGTCAGACAACGAGAGTCCGCCGGCTGACTCGAGCGTCTCGCCGATAAGCTCGCGCCCTGCGGCCGGCTCGAGATCGTGGTCACCTCGCGCGCCAATCGCATCGACGAGCATATTTTCGTAATGCAGCATGCGCTGATGATAGAGCCAGTCTCCTCGTAAAATCAGCGGCTTATAATCGCCTGCCTCACCCACGACGGGTTGGAGCGCCGGATGCGCGAGCACCTGGCGAGCTTCTTCGAGAAAAACATCGAGCTCTTCGGGGTCGACGACGCCCGCATAATTCTCGACGAACCAAGCCCGGGTCTCGGCTCCCAGACCGAGGCGGGTACTGCCCTGGCGCATCGAAACGAGCGTCGCGAGTACGAGCGTCACAAAGGTACGCACCTCGCCTGCGGTGAGGCCATCGTTGGCGAGACGTGAGAGTTCCCACGCCAGGAAGACCGAGTCTGCGTCGATTTCGTGGATTTCGAGAGATTCAGCAAGCTCGTCGAGCCAGCGCGGAGTCTCGGGCTGGCGCCATCTACGACGAACGGTGCCGTCGGGTCGAAAGAGTCGCTCCACCCCGCCCTCTCAATATTTGCCGGTCTGGATATACGACTCAACGGCAAATAT
>CAYFTY010001003.1:0-2067 GCA_964346045.1 uncultured Bradymonadales bacterium
AGCGAGGCGTAGGGCGTTTGGGTGCACTCTGCAACCTTGTCGCTCTTGTCGTTTTCGTCACGCTGCCATATGGGTTTTCGGTGCTCGAGGTACTTCGCCACGAGCGAGAACGGTCCATGAAGCATGAACGAAGCGACGGCCGCGTTCGCTCGTCTGAAGACGACCTCTTGGTAAGAGTGCGCGACGGCGATGAGCACGCATTCTTCATGCTCGTAGACTCGATGAATGGATCGTTGGTCCGAGTTGCGCTCTCGTTCGTCCGAAGCCGAGGCGTTGCGGAAGAGGTCGTTCAAGAAACCTGGCTGGCTGTCCTCCATGGTCTCGATCGTTTCGAAGGTCGTTCGACTCTCAAGACGTGGATCTTTCGGATTCTAAAGAATCAGGCACGGTCGCGCGCCAAACGTGAGCGACGGACGATTCCGACCTCGAGCTTTGGTGATGATCAAGCCGAACATGAAGCCAGTGTCGATGCGGCGCGTTTCGACGAGCGTGGAATGTGGAACGTTGCGCCGCGACCGTGGGAGAGTGATACACCTGAACGTTTGAGCATGAATCAACAGGCTCTCGAGTATCTCCGAGATGCACTCGACGAGCTGCCGCCCGCGCAGAGGGCTGTGGTAACTATGCGAGATGTCGAAGGGCTTTCGTCCCACGAAGTTTGTGACCTCCTGGAGATTACGTCCGCGAATCAACGCGTGCTTCTGCACCGCGGTCGTTCCTCATTGCGAACGGCGCTCGAAGAGTACGTAGAATTGTCGTCCTAAGCTGCTCGCCAGGGATGCCATGTTTGCGTAATATTGTAACGCTTTCGCACGCAAAGAGACCTTGACTCTGCTGGCCTGGCCAATCTCGGTCGGCTCTTTGAAGGATTGACCATGCTGACATGCAGAGAGGTAACCGAGATTGTAAACGACTACCTCGAAGGCGAAATGCCGCTGTGGCAGCGGGTGCAGTTCCAGTTACATATCGGCATGTGCCGGCATTGTCGCGAGTACCTGAGACAGATGAAAGCGACGGTTCAAACGATGGGGCATCTGCCGGATGAGCCGATGCCCGAAGATGTCAAAGAAGAGCTGCGGTCGCGGCTTCGCAAGCTATCTGCCAGCTCGAAATCGGATTCTTGATGGAACGACCCGACTTTCGTCCGATTCGAAAAGAGCGCCTCGACGCGCTCCTGTCTCGAGACTGGGAAAGACCCGCCATCGGGCTCATGCTGCGCTATGCCTGGCGTCAGCGAGTGCATGAGCTTGCATCGCCCGATGGGCCGCTGACATGGTTGGAGATCTTTCCTGAAAATTATTTTCGTCGCGGTGGGGCCAGGTGGCAGGGGCTCGTCGAACTCGCCGAATATTTTCCGATCACGTCTCATGGGGTTCACCTGTCGATCGGCGGAGACTCTGTCGATTCTGACTATGTCGAGCAGCTCTCTGATTTTCTCGAGGCTTTCGAATGTCCGTGGGCCAGTGACCACATGGGCGTGTCCATGCACGGCGGTGAGTTGCTGCACGAGATCCTCCCCGTCGTGCGAAACGAGCGTTTCGTCGAGCTCATCGTCGAGCGATTGCGCAAGCTGCGTGACGAGCTGCCATGTGACTTCTGCCTCGAGAATGCAGCGTATTACATGACGCCTCCGGGCTGCACGTTGACCGAGCGTCAGTTTCTGAGTCGTCTCGTGGAGACAGCCGATTTGCAGCTTGTGTTCGATGTCAACAATCTGTGGGTCAATGCGTGCAATCACGGATACGATCCCGAAGAATTCGTGGCCACACTGCCGAGAGATTGCGTCCGAGAAATTCATATGGGCGGCTTCAGCGTCGACCGCTCGAGTGGGCTTCTGATCGACAGCCACGATTCGCTTCCCAGCCCTCCGGTCTGGGACCTCCTGGAGATCGCGCTTCGTCGATTCGGCCCTGTTCCGGTTCTTCTGGAGGTCGAGCGCGACGATGTTTCCATGCAAGGACTTCGTCGTGCACTCGAGCGGATAGCTGCCGTGTTTGCCGAGCTTGCGGCCGAAGAGCGAGAGAAGAAAAATGACGTCTGAATTCGAATGGATTGCTGACTTTCGCC
>CAYFTY010001004.1:0-2062 GCA_964346045.1 uncultured Bradymonadales bacterium
CTCTCGTCATACACCGGTTCTTCAGGCCCGAGTCGTAGCGAGTGTTGAAGACGGCAAGAAGTGCCCCGCACTCTTGGTCCTCGAGAATCCGTGGAAGTTTTCGTGGGCTCATGTCCGATATCTCTGAGTCGTTTTCATTTCGTAACTTCGCATGACCATCGTAGCAGGAGTCTTCAGGCAAGAAAAGAGCGATTGTACCCATTTTGTATGGAATGACTACGCATTCACGCCCCTCTGGCGCCTGGCGGACCCTGCCTGGATATTGTCTACACATTCACAGTTTTTGCGACATCCGCGCCCTGGTGACCCAACGGCGTTGCGTTCGCGGCGATGACATAATATCGAAGGCGTCCCCTTCGAGCCCGAAGTCTGAGGAGGCGAGTGCATCCTTATGACGTCGGCGCTTCGTTCGAATCCGATGTGTCAGTTTCACGAAGTTCGAGCAAGTGATGGGGTCGACCGTAACCGTCGAGGTACTCTGGCGAAGAATCCCATGACGGTGGCCTTTTGACCGCCTGGCGAGTTAGAGTGCGCGCGATGCAGATGCGCGAAGACATGTTGAAAGAGGCCGAAGGTATCCTCGAAGAGGTCTTCGGCTTCGATTCGTTTCGCCCCACCCAGAGCGATGTCATCTCGAGCGTACTGAACGGACGCGACACGCTCGCGGTGATGCCGACGGGGGGTGGAAAATCCCTCTGTTACCAGATTCCGGCGCTCCTTTTCGACGGGCTCACGCTGGTCATCTCGCCGCTGATCTCGCTGATGCAGGACCAGGTCAGGCAGCTTCGCGCCGTAGGTGTCGATGCCGTCGTTCTCAACAGCTCACTCTCGAGCGATCACTACGCTCTCAACCGCCGGGCGGTTTTGTCGGGCGAGGCGAAGCTCCTCTATCTGGCACCCGAGACGCTGTTGCAGAACCGCACGCTCGGGCTGCTCGACGAGGTCGAGGTGAGCTGCATCACCATCGACGAGGCCCATTGTATCTCGTCGTGGGGGCACGACTTTCGCCCCGAATATCGCCAGATCGTCAGTGCTCGAGAGCGCTATTCCGAGGCAGTATGCGTGGCGTTGACCGCGACTGCGACACCTCGGGTACGCGACGATATCGCACGGACTCTCGGCATGCGCTCAGACGCGCGATTCGTAGCGAGTTTCGACCGGCCGAACCTGATTCTGCGCGCCGAGCTGAAGTCAAATGCCTTCAAACAACTCGAGTCTTTCATCGAGAATGCTCCAGGGCGCTCGGGCATCGTCTACTGTTCGACGCGTAAAACGGTCGAAGAAGTGGCATCGAAACTTCTCGACCGAGGACACCTGGCGGCGCCCTACCACGCCGGCTTTTCGTCCGAAGACCGCGCGACGACTCAAGAAGCGTTCATTCGCGACGATATCGACATCATCGTGGCGACGGTCGCCTTCGGCATGGGCATCGACAAACCCGACGTCAGATTCGTGGTGCGCTACGACCTGCCTTCGAGCATCGAGAGCTTTTACCAGGAGGTTGGCCGAGCCGGCCGGGACGGCGAGGTCTCGGATTGCCTGCTTCTGCACGGCGGGCAAGACCTGCGGACCATCGAATATCATATCTCGAAGAAGAGCGACTCCGAGCAGCGAGTCGCGCGCTTTCAATTGCGGCACATGCGCGCCTTCGCCGAGACCGCTGGATGCCGCCGCAAGCCGCTCCTGGCCTATTTCGGCGAAGCAGCCCCGGAGGGTGGATGCGAGGCTTGCGACAACTGCATCGACCCGCCGCCCGACCTCGAAGACCTCACGGTTCCTGCGCAAAAATTCATGTCGTGTATCTACCGAACGGGCCAGCGTTTCGGCGCGAATCATATCATCGATGTGCTGCGCGGCTCGTCGGCTCAAAAAGTCGTCGACCGTGGACACCACGAGCTCTCGACCTGGGGCATTGGCCGCGAATACGACGCGACTCAGTGGCGCTACCTGGCGCGTCAGCTCTTGCAGCAGGGACTCATCGAGCAGGACATCAAATACGGCGGGCTCTCGCTGAACCCCGAAGCGTCTCCCGGGCTCGCCGGCGAATCCACCTTCGAGGGCC
>CAYFTY010001005.1:0-2059 GCA_964346045.1 uncultured Bradymonadales bacterium
GACAAAGGACCGGTGTACGTGGCCGGTCACCCTGGCGATCACCGGTCCTTTGTCGGTCTTGCAGATCACCTCTTCACCAGGCAGCAACTGCAGCTCCTGGGCGTTGGCATCGTGCTTCAGGAAGTTCGTGCGAAATTGTACCTGCACGATATTGAGCAGACGTTTCTTTCCCTGAAAAGGGCGTCCTTCGAGGTCGAAAGGCCGATATTGCTGCGTGCTTGCCATCTTCTATCCAGCGGGTGGAGCGAGTTTCAATAAGAGGTCTTCGGCGATGAGCTGTGGATGCACGTTGCGGTCGAGCATCGATTGAGCATCGTCGATGAGATCAATCCGTGCGAGCACCTCTTCGACATTCAGATCGTCTGCGAGCGCTTCGAGATCATCGGCCAGGTCGCGATTCACCAATCGTTCCTTGCGTCCCGACGTCTCGAGCAACATGACGTCCCGATACATGACCTTGAGGGTTTCGAGCCGCTCGCCGAGTTGATTTCGTTCTTTAGCCCACGACTCGGCCCAATCGAGGAGTTCGATCGGTCTGCGATTGGTCAGCTCTCGCAGTCTCGAGACGATTTCCGCGCGCTCTTCCAGCGCACCAGAATTCAGAATCTCGAGGGCTCGTCCCGCGCTTCCCTCCCCATATCCGGCGGCCACAGTGAAGAGCGCTCGGTCGATTTCTTCGTCGTCGACCAACTGCGCTTCGAGAAGGTCCGAAACCACCGCGGGATCGAGCGGCGCAAAACGCACGAGCTGGCATCGCGATCGAATCGTGTCGAGCAGGTTATGCGGCTGGTCGGTGACGACGATGAGGCGCATCGTGTCTGGAGGCTCCTCGAGGGTTTTCAGCAGCGCATTCGCTGCTTCGGTCGTCATCCGATGGGCCTCATCGATGATGACGATCTGATGCCTCGCTTCGTAGGGCCGGGTCATCGCCGCTTTCTGAATGACCCGGATCTGGTCGATCTTGATGCGCGTTCCATCCGGCTCGACGACATGCAGATCCGGGTGTTGGATATGCCAGACCTTGCGACAGCTCACGCACGTGCCGCACGCCTCGCGAAATTCGTCCTCGGGACGCTCCACGCAATTCAGGGCAGCCGCAAAGGCGAGTGCAACACTTCGTTTGCCTATCCCCGACGGGCCGGCAAATAGATAGGCGTGGTGCACCCGGCCCGTGTCGACGGCTCGTTCGAGCACGTCCATGGTCCGGCGGTGTCCGCGGATGTCTGACCAGTTCAGCATGGAGCCGCGATTCGTTCAGGGAATGCGAGTCGATGATGCTAGTGGATCCGACGGCGGGCGTCGACAGGAAGGGGCATTAGCGCTCGAAGGCAACGAAAACCACTCGTCCACCGCGAATCACTTTGAGCCGGACCACATCGCCGATCGAAAACTTCGAGATCGCCGACGCGTAATCACTCGGCCCTTTGATGGAGACCTTGCCCACCTCCTTGATCACGTCACGTCGCCGCAGCCCCGATGCGCGAGCGGGGGAATTGTCTGAGATTTCGGTGACGACGACTCCTTCGGTTCCATTGGCTCCAAGCTGTCGCGCGAGAGTCTTTCCGAGCTCCTTGACCGCCACACCGAGCTCGCGTTTGTCGCTCTTTGGTGCCTCGGTCTTGGGCTGCGACGGTGCCGAGTTCTGGCGCTGATTCGGAAGCTCCTCCATGCGCACTCGAATTTTGGTCTTGCTCGAATTTCGAAGCACATCGAGTACGACGTCATCCTGTGTGCCCGACGTCGAGACGAGCCAGGGAAGCTGGTCGCTCGATTCGATCTTGCGTTCGTTGAAGGTCAGAACGATATCGCCCGAGACGAGACCGGCCTTCTCGGCGGGGCTGTCATCGACAATCTCGGTCACCAAAGCGCCGCTGGCTTCTCGGAGTCCAAAACTCTTGGCGAGCGCCGGTGTGACCTCTTGAATCCGAATGCCGAGCCATGTGCGCACGACGAACCCGCGCTGGTGTAGCTGTGGAATCAGGGCTTTGACCATGTTGATGGGAATCGCAAAACCGATGCCCTGCCCCTGTCGATTCACCGCGGTGTTGATGCCGATCAC
>CAYFTY010001006.1:0-2058 GCA_964346045.1 uncultured Bradymonadales bacterium
GGGACTCTGGTCAATAGCGGGATTTCGTTTCGTGCCCCCGACTGGTTGCTCGACTCGTGGATTGAAAAGCACGGCCTCGATCACTGGAAAGATCGCGAATCGCTCTACACACAGGTCGAAAACATGATCGGCGTGCAGGCCACTCGCGCCGAAATTGCCGGCGGAAATTCACGCGTGGCTCAGCGGGGCTTCGAAAAGCTGGGCAGCGACCATCGCTATATGCCTCGCAACACTCCCGGTTGCGTTGGCTGCGGAACTTGCCAGACGGGCTGTCCGAGCGGCGGTAAGGCATCAGCGGATCTGAACTGGTTACCTCGCGCGCTGCGGATGGGGGCACGAGTCTTTGCGAACACTCGCATCGACGAGATTGTGACTCGTAAAAACCGCGCGGTCGCCGTCCGCGGAACGATGAGCCGCCACGGTACGCGAGAGGTCGTCGCGAACGTCGAAATCAACGCCGAAAAAGTGATTCTTGCCGCCGGAGCGATCAACACGGCATTGCTCCTTCTCGAAAACGATCTGGCCAATTCGAGCGGCCAAGTGGGCAGAAATCTGCACGTCCATCCCGGTTGCGGAGCCATCGCCAGGATGAACGAAGAAGTTCGCGTCTGGTTCGGTGCCACCCAGGGCTACTTCTCGTATCATCCCACAGAGCGCGATGTACTCGCTGAGACCTTCTCGGCACCGCCCGAGGCTTTTTTCACGCACGCCGGACGCGTCGGAGAGCAATCTGCAGATTTCCTGCGAGAGCTCAAACATATGGCGTCTCTCGGATTTCTCGTTCGCGATGAATCGGGAGGTGTCGTGCGACCGGTTCCAGATGGTCCGCCCAATATCCGATACGATGTGAGCGAGAACGATCGAAGGAAATTCGTGAAGGGCATCGAATTCGTCACCGAAGCGCTTTTTGCGGCTGGCAGTCGCCATGTGCGTCCACTGATCGCGCACGCACCGTTCTTTACGTCATTCAATCAAGCTCGCCAGGCCATTCGCGCAACGTCGGTCGCCGACCTGATGCTCTATTCGTCTCATCCGATGAGCACATGCCGCATGGGGCACGACCCCGAAACGTCGGTAGTTCGTCCAGATGGCAGAACCCATGACGTCGAAGGTCTCTACATCACAGACTCGAGCGTCCACCCGACCGCTCTGGGCGTCAATCCACAGATGACGATCATGGCGAATTCACTCGGCATCGCTGCGGCCATTGCTGCTGCATGAACGCAGAACCCACCACGCCAGTCTCAATCTTTGAAGGGTCCGTCTTCATTCAAGAGGTCGACATGTCGGTCGATCTGTTTGTTTTCGTAAGCGAGGAAGTCAGCGATGGCGTGCTCGAGCCTCGGCTCTCGGATGTAGTGCGCCGAAAAGGTCTTCGTGGCTTCAAATCCGCGGTGAAATTTATGCTCGCCGCCAGCGCCGGGTTCGAAAACTGAGATATCGTTTTCGATGCACCACTCGATGGATTTGTAAAAACAAACCTCGAAGTGCGTGAACTGAACCTCTTTGGAGCATCCCCAGTAGCGGCCATAGAGGCGATCGCCTTTGATCAAATTGAAAGCGCCGGCGTACTCCTCACCTTTGCGCTCGGCCACGACGATATGCAATCGGTCGCGCAGGCGGTCGAGGACCATGTGGAAAAATTCTCGATTCAGATACTGGTGCCCCCAGTAGAATTTGCGCACCGTCGCTCGATAGTATTCAAACACCCTGTCCATAAGGTCGTGCGTGAGATCATCCCCGGTGAGCACCCGGGTGACGACATCGTCTTCTCCAAGCTTTCGACGCTCACGTCGAATATTCGCACGCTGTTTCGATCGAAATCGTTCGAGGTAGTCGTCAAACTCCTGATAGCGATCTTCACCCTCGGGATTTTGCCAGTGATATTGCACGCCGCTACGTACCGGAACGTCCAGATTTTCGAATGTCTCGACTTCTTCGGGCAGCAAGAAGTTGTAATGGATCGACGAAAGCTCGGCTTCGTCTGCGACCCGCATCGCCGCCGTGGCGAGGGCACGCCGTAGACCCTCTCGTTCTTCGGCCTCGAGTTCGTGATGG
>CAYFTY010001007.1:0-2057 GCA_964346045.1 uncultured Bradymonadales bacterium
GAGCGCGGGTCGAGATCAAGGATTTCGAAACAACCGCCTGCCTCGCGACCAGGGCGTCGAGCACTTCATCGCGTGTCATATCCGGATGCTCGGCCCAGTAGTACACGAATTCATCGCGCCCGACCGGATACCCATCGACGGTCGCAACGACCTCGTCGGGGCTCCAATCGCGCAGCTCGTTCATCACCTTCGGATGCTCGTTTTCTCCGCATCCCGAAGCGATGCAGCAGATACAGGTTGCAAGGAAGATCCAGCGTTTCATCGTTATGACTCGATATCGCGGTCCACCATCGCGAGCCTGCCGACCTCGACTCCGGTTCGAATCACGAAAAACCCGATCGCAAAGGCCATCAGACCCGCCACGTAATCTTTCTGCGCGAGAAATTCGACGGCCCGGTAGAGAAACCAGAGGCTACCGATCATCAGCCCGATTCCAAGAATGTCGTAGACCAACGAACGCATATCAACTCACCAGAAAGATCACGATCACGAACGAAAGTACGATGCCGCCCTCGACCGCAAGTCGCAACACGCGTGCTTTTGGGTCTTCGCCGCGACGCAGTGTGCGAATGCGGCTTCGAGTCTTTCGTCGGTCGTATTCGAGATTCAATGCCGGCACCAAAAAGTGGGTGTAGGCGACGACTGCCCAGAAAAAGAAGATGAGCAGCGAAAGAAAGGTCTGCGCCACGTCTTCTGACCCTGGATGATTCTGCTCGATCGTCGAGACGATCACCGGATCGAAAAGCACCGCGTAGAGAGGCACGACAAGCACCAACAACATGGGCACGAGCCGCGAAAACACATAGCGGCGATAGTGGCGTCCATGTTCGTACTCGGTCCCCACGGGCGCGCTTTCGTCGCTCGCATCTTTCGAGGCGAGCCAGGCCGATGCCACGGCCAGATAAACAGCCACCGTGCCGCCGATTCGCAAAACGGCGAGCCAATCGCGAAGCATAGCTCGCTCGACCTCGGGCAGTCCCACGACGGCCGGCAAAAGCGAGACGGGAAAAACCAGAAGCGTCAGAGCGGTATGCCGATTGATCACCGCAAACGAGAGCGCTACCAGGGGCAGGATGTAGAGGATGAGCATCCACGGGCGCGGCGACGGGAAGCGAATCTCGGCGGCGAGTCCAGGAACGCCCAACTGCAGCCAGAGACTCGCGCCGAGCACACCGACAATCAGCGCACCATAACGACCCCACTCAAAGGAGTGGATCGCCTCTTCTTCATCTCGAAGCGCCTCAGTCAATCACTCCTCGACATCCCAGGACACATTCATCGGATTCTCGTCTCGGAGCAAATCGATGCGGATGACCGCTGCGTTCTCGAGCGTCTTCCAGGCCTGCAAAAAATCATCGGGACGCTCGATGCGTATCCCGTTGATATGGGTGACGACATCGCCCATCTGAACCAGCGGCGTCATGAAATCACGCGCCGAAGATTTCGCTTCGACAATCTTGAAACCTCGAAAGCCCGCCGTGCCATGCACAGGTTCGAATTGCATCAACGTCAAGACGTATGCCGGCCCTCGATTCCTGAACCGCTCGATCTGACGGCGCGTCACCGTTGCTACCCCGGCTGCGACCGTCTCGGCCGGCGACTCGGCTGTCTTCGCGCCCTGAGGACGAATGCCTTGATCATCGACCTCGGGCCCTTCGGGTAGCGGCGCCGCCGTAGCGTCTTCGGGAGCGTCTTGGGCGGGCTCTGCGTCTGCAGCCTGCGATGCTTTCTGGCCCGCACATGCACTCACGAGGAGCGATGCGGCGACCATGCAAATCAAAATCCAGAAGTTCTTTTTCATGACTCTCCTCGTACGATGGCGAGCATCTCTTCGCTCGACTTGAACTTGTATTCAGGGAGCCCCAATTCTTCGGCCATCTCCTTTTCGCGCTCTTCGAGCACTTCGACTGCGTCATAGTCGACGGCGTCGGGATTTCGTCGGGCAACCAGCCCTCGCAAATCCTCCATCACCTCGGCGATCGGACGGGGTTCTCCGGGTCCATGTTCGAACTCACCGTCGAGATACGCCAGTATTTCTTTGCATCCGGTGACCGCAT
>CAYFTY010001008.1:0-2051 GCA_964346045.1 uncultured Bradymonadales bacterium
AGCCGATTCCGAGAAGCGGGACGAATCCAAAACTCGTGACTCCGCCTCGGTCGCGCTCTTCGACCTGGATATTGAGCGCGAGGTCGAGCTTGGCCTGCAGCCCCCATTTGAAATGCAGAAGCACCCCGAGCGACGGCATGACGGTTGGAAGCCATTGATTCTCTGCCTGGGTCACTCCCACATGGAGCCCGAGCTGCGGGTCGAAATGAACGAGCGCATTTCCAAGATGCGAGAGCATCTTGCCGTAGCCGACCGAAAGACGAGTTCCTGCGAGCAACATCATGTCCTGTGGCCTCGCATCCGGCGTCAGGCCGGTACGCTCCTGAATATCGACGGCCTGATCCGAAAGTGAGGTCGAAAGCAAGAGCCAACGGGCCTCGAAGGCGATGCTCTCGTTGACCCAGGCACCCGCATCGATGCCGACCCCCACCGTATTGTAGAAATCGTTTCGAATCTGACTCATCAACGTGGCATGCCCGAAGACCGACTGCGCCTTGGGAGCAAATCGATTCTGCACCGTGGGTCGATCTTCGGCATGGAGGCTCGCGGGCAAGCAGAGAGCCAGAAACGTCAGGATGGTGCTCACTCGGACCACTGACACACCTCCTGATGAAGTCCCGGCGCAGGCTCTCGCCAGTTCTGAAAGACCACCCCTCCTCGCGTGCGGAATGGGTTGTTGCAGAAGTTCTCACAGACTTCGACGATCACGTCGATCTCGACGGGGGTGTATTCGTCGGCGGTGACGAGAATCTGAGGCTCGAGTTGAATCTTAAAAAAGGGGGGGCCACCGTCTTCACCCCACCGCTGTGCGGGCGCCTGGGGATAGCCAAACTCAATCGGAAAGCCGCTACTCCAAACGCCAACCGAGGTGAGCGAGATCGGTGTCGAACCGCAGACCTTGAAAAACTGCGGATCCGTTCCCTCGGGAGCCAGCACCTCGACCAGCGTATCGTCGTCGTGCCGCATGGTGAAAAATGGCATCTCGCGGCGCGCCGTCGCTCGGATCTCGTTTACGAATGTCTCGTCCTCGACGGGCCGCCAGCCTGTCGCCAGATCCCATGAGAACGGGATCTCGCCGGCTCGAAAGCCCGATAGAATCGCGGTCGAAGCGATGGCCCAGGTCAGCAATTCGTACGAGCGCTCTCCTTCCTCGACGACCGCGAGGTCGGCGAGTTGCGACGCCGACTCAGCCGGGGGAGGAAGGTCCAGATTATTCACATAGATCCAGACTACTTTGATGCGCTCTGGCGAGGCGTCTCTCGCCGCGTCATCGGCATCTCGAAGAATGTCTGCGACTGGATAGAGCTGGCGCCGCTGCTGGGCACATCCGCCGAGCGGCTCGCCGGTATCGCGATCCAGCGGCGTGTAGACGCCGAGCCTGACCGGGGTTCCTCGCGCATCAATCGCCCGTTCGATGGCGTTCAAGACTTCGTTTTTGACCCGTGTGCAGCGCCCCTGCGTGGGAATCTCGAGGTCTAAGAGAACCTGATAGTAGATGGGTTGCCGCTCTCGCGGAGGAACATACCGATAGCGATGCCAGGTGGTCACCGCGGCAGCAATGATCGGTTTCACTTCGCTGGGGCCCTCTCGTCTCTGAGGACGAACAGCAAAACAGACGTCCTCAGAGGTCCACACCGGATCGACTCGGGCAAAACTCGACTCCAATAGCGCCCATTGGTCTTCACCAGGCTCGTTGCATCGCTGATCCCCGCGTCCCACGAAACGCCACTCGAAAGCGCGTCTCATCGGGATTTCGTTTTCGTCGAACCAATTCCAGATTCCGGGGTCGATCTCGTCATTCGCGCCGAGGGGAAAGGGATCTGCACGAAATGTCGATATCGCCTCAAAAAAAGCAGGGGTTGGCCCCAGAAACGTGCCGAGTTCTTCATGCCGTGATCGCACGGGACTCTTGACCTCGTCCCAGTCGTATTCACCGACGACCTGATACTGAAAGCAGACGAACTCGCCGCATCGGTAAGGCTCGGTTGCAAAGACCGCTTCGTCGAGTTCGATCTGCTGCCAGCCGTCGTTCCACAGATCAAACGAGACTT
>CAYFTY010001009.1:0-2049 GCA_964346045.1 uncultured Bradymonadales bacterium
GGTCAGATGCGGTACCGAATAGGCGTCTTCCACAATCGCCGGATCTGCGGTCATCACGCCCGATACGTCCGTGCAGATCACGACTTCAGTGGCGTTCAGACCTCGAGCAAGGAGTGTCGCGGTGTAATCGCTGCCGTTTCGACCGAGAGTGGTTGTGATGCCGTCGGGGGTCCTACCCAGAAAGCCGGTGCAGACCGGGACGACCTCACCCCAGCCACTGCGCAGCTCGTCGAGTGCTGACCGGGATGCCGACCAGTCGACGCGCGCGTGACCGTGATTGGCGTCGGTCACCACCCAATCTCGAGCATCGACATATAGCGCGGGTGTCCCGCTCGCGCTCAAGAGATGGGCGACCACCTGAGCACTGAGTCGTTCGCCAAACGACATTACCAGATCGAGAGAGCGGTCGGTGCGCTCACGCAAGAGGCTCACTCCCAGCAAGAGCTGGCGCAGTGGCGCGAGGATCTCTCGCACCATGGGCGTGATTCGTTGCGTCGCTTCTCGGTCGTCGGTCTCGCGCAGCACGACCATCGCATTCATCACAGCGAGGTCAGCGACCCGATCCACGAGCGCTTCGGCCGCTTCGAGGTCTCCCTCGGCGGCGATGTTGCGCGCCTCGATGAGCCAGTCGGTCGAATCGCCCATGGCCGACACGACGACTGCCATCGGCGAGTTTTGACGCTCGGCGATGATGGTCTCGACGATATGGGTCAGACGGTCTGCATTTCCTACCGACGAGCCTCCGAATTTGAAGACTCGGTACTTTTCGTTCTCTGCTCGGTTCGCACTCATGGCGATACTCCAGCGGGTGATACTCGATATGACTCTGGGTTTCGGTACAGCTCTTCGAACGTAGCCCTAGGGCATGCGCTCGAGAGCCTGCGCGAGGTCAGCTCGAAGATCGTCGAGGTCTTCGATGCCCACGGCCATGCGAACGAGATTGTCGCGAATGCCAATGGCTTCACGCTGCTCGGTCGTCAGCTCGTAGAAGGACATCAGGGCGGGTTGCTCGATCAGCGACTCGACGCCACCGAGGGATGGGCCAATGCGGGGGATCTCACAGGCGTCGATGAACTTTGAAACATCGTCGAGTGGGGCTTCGACCAGAAAGCTCACGACTCCTCCGAACCCCTCCATCTGAGCCTGCGCCACCGCGTAGTCGAGGTGACTCTCGAGGCCGGGATAGAAGACCTTTTCGATGCGAGGGTGACTTTCGAGCCATCGGGCGAGTTCGAGCGAGGTTTGATTCTGCGCCTTGACTCGGATGGGCAGAGTCTTGATGCCCCGAATCAAGAGATAGGCGGCATGCGGATCGAGCACCGCCCCGGTCACGCCTCGAAACTCTCGAATCGCTTCGATAAGCCCCGATTTCCCTGCGAGCGAGCCCGCAAGCAGATCATTATGCCCACCGAAATATTTGGTGCAGGATTGGGTGACGAGGTCGATTCCATACTCGAACGGCCGCTGGTTCACGGGCGTCGCAAAGGTCGAGTCGATCATCACCTTCACCCCGCGGTGCCGAGATTTGATCTCGGCGAGCTTCTCGAGGTCGGCGATACGCAGATAGGGATTCGTCGGCGACTCGGCCATGATCAGCCGGGTCTTGCCGTCGATAATGGCGTTTTCGAGGGCTTCGTAATCACCGGGCTCGACCAGCGTCGATTCGATCTCGAATTTATCGAGAATACGTGTGACGAATTGTCGAGTCCGTCGATAGCAGTCGTTCGTCATCACGACATGGTGACCGCTGCGCAGCATCGCGAAGAGCGCGGTCGTGATGGCGGCCATGCCACTCGAAAAGAGAGCACAGGCCGGAGCGCCCTCGAGCTCGGCGATCTTGGCCTCGGCAACTTTTACCGTCGGGTTTCCATAACGGCCGTATTCTTCGCGGTCTGCACGCCCCTGAAAAAAGTCGTGAAGCTGTGCCGTGTTGTCGAAGAGATAGGTCGCGGTCGCGCTGATCGGGGTCGCAATTTCGCCATGCTGATGATCATAGGCCTGACCGCCGTGAACCGCCTGCGTGCTGCTGCCTCGCTGATTTTTCGTGTC
>CAYFTY010001010.1:0-2049 GCA_964346045.1 uncultured Bradymonadales bacterium
CAGTTACTCAACGGCAAAGCCGTCATGCTATCCCCGCGAACGGCGAGCCTGTCCGTGAGGCCCCCAACGTCTGATTGCCTCGAGGCCCGTCCTCGCGTTATGAGTCTTTCAGGAGGTTGTATGAGTTTTCGCAGTGGTGGTCATCTTCTGGGGCTTCATCGCGTTGCCGAGCCGATCGGCGCGCTACCGCAGGCCGCAGAGAAACTCGATAACTCGGGGCCGGCGTTTGATAACGAGCTGATGATCGAGGTTTCGACGTTGAATATCGACTCGGCCAGCTTTCATCAGATCGTCAGTGATGTCGGGCGTGACGAAAAAAAGGTCGCCGAGCGCATCGAGTCGATTGTTTCAGAACGAGGCAAGATGCAGAACCCGGTTACGGGAAGCGGCGGCATGCTGCTCGGGACGGTCTTTGCCGCCGGGCCCAAATACAGCGGGCCGGTCGAGGTTGGCGACCGCATTGCGACCCTCGTCTCGCTGACGCTCACGCCCCTCGATCTGCGCAAGATCACGGCCGTGCACCTCGATCGAGACCAGGTCGATGTCGAGGCGAGTGCCTATCTGTGGCCAAGCTCGCCGGTAGTCGCGATCCCCGAAGATCTCGATGAAAAGGTCGCGCTGAGTGCTCTCGATGTATGCGGCGCACCGGCGCAGACCCGACGCCTGGTGGCCGAAGCTCGCAGCGTCTTGATTCTGGGCGCTGGAAAATCGGGTGCACTCTGCGCGGCGGCAGCCCGAGAAGAGATGGGCCCCTTTGGCCTGATCTACGGATTCGACCTGCACGACGACAACCTCGAAGCACTCTCTGAGGCTGGCCTCATCGATGTCTATGCGACTGGAGACGCGACCGAGCCGGTGAGTGTGCTCGACGCGATCTTGAACATGACCGGCGGCGAGCTCGTCGATGTGGTGATCAACACCTGCAATGTCCCTGCGACCGAAATGGCTGCGATTCTGCCGTGCCGCGACCGAGGCAAGGTCTATTTTTTCAATATGGCGACGGATTTTGCCCGTGCTGCGCTCGGGTGCGAGGGCATTGGTCGTGATGTCGATCTGCTCATCGGCAATGGCTACGCGCGCGACCACGCAAAGATCACTCTCGATCTCGTGCGCAAATACGAGGTCGTGCAGAAGCTACTCGGCTGAACGCCGATGTGGCGAGAAGTCGAGCTTGTCTTGCCCCTGCCTATGTATTACAACTTCGTGCTGATTTTGGACCGCTACTTCAGGAGTTTGTCATGGCGGGCGGAAGAGGACTCGGAAAAGAAGTCATTCAAGGCGTGCTCGGAGCGCTGTTCGCGATCGCGATCTTTGTCGCGATTGGCAGCGTGGTCGCGCAGGCGATGAGCCCCAAGGCATATCTCGAGCACGGACAGGAAGCTGCAGCAGCCGAGGGCGAAGCAGCCGAAGGAGAAGCAGCCGAGGGCGAAGCAGCCGAAGCAGAAGCAGCCGAAGGAGAAGCAGCCGAAGGCGAAGCTGCTGAAGGCGAAGCCGCCGCAGGTACCGAGGAAGGGTCGCAGTGAAACGCATCAGCTTTGTAGATTTTGCTGAAAAGCGCGATGACTCGACCATGCGTCTGATCGACGTACGCGAAGCCGACGAGTTCAGAGCGGTACGTGTCAAAGGTGCCGAGCTCTTTCCTCTCTCGAAGATTCGAGACGGGGCACTGCCCGACGAAGACGAGCGAGAAAGCTATATCATCTGCCGCTCGGGTGCTCGAAGCGCCATGGCCGCACAGATCTTCGAGCGAGCCGGCTGGAACGAATGCACCAACGTCGAGGGCGGAACCCTGGCCGCCATCAAAGCCGGCGAAGAATACGTCGAGAGCGACGTCGATTCCTAATCTTCACCGCGGGCCCGCGGCGATCGTCACGGTCCCGGCCCTACACATTCGACATTCGAAGAGGGAAACCGCTCGCGGCTGGCTCTTCGTGCTTGGTGACGATGAGGTCGCCCTCCTTTCGACGCCAAAGGGGCGATCAGTTCGTAGCGACCGGTTCGGTGGTTCCTGCCAGAAAGTGCATCACCAGATGATCGACGACTTCCTCG
>CAYFTY010001011.1:0-2047 GCA_964346045.1 uncultured Bradymonadales bacterium
CTTTATCGCTTGCTTGAAGAGTCCCCGATACGTAGCGCGCCGGGATACCGCTGGCTCGGAGCAGCGCGACGAGCAGGCTCGCGCGGTCGATGCGATTGGCTGCGCGGGCATAGACGGCGCCGCGAGCTCCATGGAGCGCACCCGTGTAGAATTGATGGCCAATCTCGTCTTGAACGAATGAAAAAATACGCTCGGGGTCGGCACCGAGCGTGCTGGCCAGATGCATGATGGCAGTAGAGGATTCGCGGGCCGGCATTCAACCCTTTTGTGACGCGTTTTTTGCGCCGTCGAGCAAATTCTTTTCGCCAGTCCTTTCGCGCTCCTCGTCGATCTGATCGTCGACGGCATCGCGTGCACCAAGATCGACGATCGGCTCTTCGTCGTCGGAAGGCGGCTCTACTTCTTGGGCTCCGGCAAATAGGCCCTCGATATTCGTAACTCGCTGCATCGGTTCGGGAAGATCGATCCCGGCCGCGAGATAGGCCTCGTTCACATGCCGCATGGCCTCACTGAATACTGCGAAAAATCCGTATTCGCGCTGATCCACCCATGCGTAAAAGTGCACGTTGATGGTCCAGTCGCCAAAGCCATCGATCAGAACCTGCGGCGCAGGCTCGTCTCGCACACCGCGAGTTTGCTTTAGCGTTTCGAGCCCCAGCGGCAAGACCTTCTTGAAGTTCTCCCCGGGATTGACCCCGACCACGAAATCGAACCTGCGCAATGGATTGCGGGTATAGTTGTAGAGCACGCCTTTGAAGACCATCGAGTTCGGGACGCTGAGGTGATTTCCCTCGAGGGTCATCAACACCGTCTCGCGGCTTGTGAGGCGAACCACCTTGCCTTTGTAGCCGTCGATATCGACGAAATCGTTCTGACCGAAAGGCTGGCGCATACCGAGCAGGATGCCGGCGAGGTAATTTTCGACGATGTCTTTGAAGGCAAAGCCAATGCCGATGCCGGCGATGCCGGCCGTTCCCATGATCGCGGCCACGAGCGAGGTGACGCCCCAGATTTCGAGGACGATGAAGATGCCGACGATCACCATCACCCAGCGTATCAACTGACGCACAAAGTCTTGGGCGAGCGGCGTCTCTTTGAGCTGTGGCAGCGGAATCCGGCGCGCGACAAAGCGTGAGACAAACCAGAAAAACAGCAGCACGACGAGCCCCAGCCCCATAATGGGCAGATGACGAACGATAGCGCGCCCCACCTCGTTCGTCTTGTCCCATGCCGGCGCGAGCCGTTCGGTGACGCGGGTCGTCTCGCTGATTTGATTATCGACGAAGATGACACCATCGATAGACTCGGCGAGTGTGATAGCGCGCGAGGTCGCCTCGGGCTCGAGGGTTTCGCCCTCGAGGTGAACCACACCGGCCTCGACGCTCGCCTGCACGTTCGAGAGCGACGGGACGACCACGAAAATGGCGTTGAGCTGCTGTTGAATCTGTTCGTCTTTGGTGGTTTTTTCGACCTTTTGGGCGCCGTCGCCTGCAATCGTGAGGCGATTTTGCACATAGACGACGCCGTCGACCTGGGAGGCGATTTGCTGGGCGTCGTCTCGAAGTTGGGCAGACGACACCTCGCCGGTGAGCGTGACGACTCCGTTCCGAATCGAGACCTCCGCCTCATTGATACCTTCGATCTCGCCAAAAATCGCGCCGATGCGGCCTGCAGGCGTATTCTGGGTCTGCTGGCTCGCCTCTTCGGGCGCAACCATTCCCGCGTCGCCCGCGTCGGGGCTCCCTGCGTCGACTCCGCCCGCATCTTGCGCGGTCGCCAGGGCCGGAACCAGAAGGAATAGACATCCGATAAGAAAGGTGCGCATTCAAGCATCCTCATTGAGCTTCGCGGCGATCGCGGTCACAGCGCGGGGCGGCGAAAAGCGGGTCATGAAGGCGCCGACCCGATTGGTGAACCCGTGCACTTTAACCCATTTTCCGGCTTTCATCGCCTTGTACGCATCGCGTGCGACTTCTTCGGCGGTTGCGGGCTTTTGCTTCTGAAAGAGGTTGCTGGTGTCGTTTCCCGCCGCCTCGGCGAATTCGGT
>CAYFTY010001012.1:0-2045 GCA_964346045.1 uncultured Bradymonadales bacterium
CAAAACGCCCAGAAAGGCGGCCGAGGCAATCCATCGTTTGCGCCCGGGGTTTGCTGGAGGCAATGTCGCAGAAATATGCGAAGGGGTGGGCTCGGACTCCTGCGCAGCGGCAGCAATTTCTGAGGCTGCTGGCTCAGGCGCGGTTGGCCCGTTGGCTGACTCGATCGCGTCGGACGATGCAGCCAGAGTGGCCGTACGCGCCTCGACAAATGACTCGCTGGCCTCTTCGATGCCGTCGCCTACGAGGAGCGCGTCCATGGCCTGGTCGAGGTTCATCTTTTGATTGGATTTCCCCGAATTCGAGCCGCGTGCTGCTTTGAGCTCTTTACGCTCGAGGCCTTCGGGAAAGAGCTCAGCCAGGAAGCGCGCGAGCTCGCTGCCGGTCGGTGAGGTGCCAGTGCTGTAGAGATACTGCAGGATATCGACTTGCAGCTTGTCGGCTGACGGATAGCGCTCGTCTTTGTCTTTTGCCAGTGCCTTCGCGAGAATGGCGTCGACTTCGTCTGGGATCTCGGGATTCAGCGTCGACGGCGGGTCGCAGTCGCAGCGGCGCACGAGGTCGAGACTCTCGAGGTCGGTCTGTCCTTCGAAGGGGCGAAATCCAGTGAGCATCTCGTAGAGTGAGGTACCCAGTGAGAAGATGTCGCTGCGGGCATCGAGCGGCTTTCCCGAGGCCTGCTCGGGGCTCATGTAGCAGAATTTTCCCTGGATGCGCCCGCTCACGGTTTTAGAGAGGCGATTGGCTGCCCGCGCGATGCCGAAGTCGATGATCTTGACCTCGCCCTCGGAAGAAATCAGCAGATTGGACGGGCTGATATCGCGATGAATCAGGCCAAGACTCTCGCCATCTTCGTCGGTCTTTCGGTGCGCGTAATCCAGACCTTTGGAGGCTTCGCTCGCGACATAAAGGGCGAGGTCTACGGGCATTGTCTCGCCTTTGACCTGCATGCGTTTGATCACCTCACGCAGGTCACGCCCGGCGATGTACTCCATCGCGATATAGTACTCGCCGTTTTCTTCGCCCATGTCGAAGACGGGCACGATATTGCCGTGCACGAGCTGGACGACGATGCGCCCCTCGTCCAGAAATTTCGTGATGAATTCTTCTTCTTCGGCCAGATGAGGCAGGATCGTCTTGATGATGACGGTTTTTTCGAAGCCGGCCGCACCATGCATCTTGGCGAGGTAGATTTCTCCCATGCCGCCCTTCGCGATGCGCTGGCGCAGGTCGTATCTGCCTAATTGTCTGCTCGTTTCGCCCATCATACCGCCGCGATCACCCTGTCGAGTCTTATCTCAGCGTGGGTTTGAAGTAAATGGCGAGGATTCCGACCGCCTTCTGGCGCGTGAGGCATCTTCCGCACATAGCTGACCTCTGGGAAGAAGCTTTTCCCGGGGGAAACGTGCGTGCTTGATTCAAGTGCAGATGGCTTCGACCAGGGCCTGGTAGCCCTTTTGCGCCTCGAGTGATTGCAATCGCGCCGGGTCTGGCGGCTCGACTCCATCCAACTTTCGAAGTGCGTCCTTCGCCGAACCAGGATCGAAATAACTCGCCGCATCGCCGCAAATTTCGCGTGTGTAGGGCAGGTCTACGGCGAGTATCGGTAGACCGGACTGCATCGCCTCGATCAGAGGTAGCCCGAAACTCTCGCAGCGTGAGGTCATCACCAGGCAATCGGCGTCGCGGTAGGCGGCGAAGACTTCGGCGCGACGCAATTCGCCGTACCAGTGGCAGCCCGGCGCGGCCTCGACGCGGCCAAAATTGCCGATCATATGCCCGGTGCCTGCAGATGCGGCGACGAGGTCTTCGAAAGTCTGGTGATCTTTATACCCGAGCTCGCTTCCGACAAAGAGCAGATGCGGGCCAGGCCCCGCGCGCAAGGTGCGTCGCTCGACGGGCTCGACCGCGCTGGGGATGCATGGCGCGATGACGATGCGTTCGGCATCGAGACCGTGTGCATCGGCCACGAGGTCTCGCATCCATTCGGTCTGCACCACCACCGACCTAGCGAGCCGTACCGCTGCGCCCGTCATGCGCCGCAAGA
>CAYFTY010001013.1:0-2042 GCA_964346045.1 uncultured Bradymonadales bacterium
GGGATCGCCGCATGGATCGTGGTCGAGAGGAGACAAGCCGGATTCATGGCGACGCGAACGAAGCTCGGTCCGCTGATCGCCGGCCAGTCGGTCAGCGAGAAGATTCTGGCGGCCGACTTCAGGGGCCGCGGCCAGGCCTCAGCGTCGATTTCGGAGAAGCACGGCAAGCAGAGATACTGCCACGATTAGGAAGGCAGGGGTCGGACGACCCTGGCCGCCAGATGCGCTGCAGGCGGCTTCTTCGTCGAGACTCACCGAATTGTCGGGTGCGCCGAACCCATCATCCTTGCCATCCGGCCGGCCGGAGCACGCGTCGCCCACACCGTCAGCGTCGACGTCCTGCTGCGGCCCATTCGAGACATCGGGGCAGTTGTCGAGTTCGTCGCGAACGCCGTCGAAATCGATGTCATCCGTCGGCGCTTCGAACTCGCCCCAGGTCGGGAAAGGATAGTCGCCGTCTGCTGCCGCGTCGGTGATGACGCGTTCGAGCAGACGAATCGGTATTCTGCCGTAAATGCCGCTCGAACAGCCATGATTTCCTCTCGAGAGGACACCGATGAGACGACCGTCGGCATCGAGCGCCGGACCCCCGGAGTCCCCAGCACAGGTCGAAACCATCCCGAACCACTCGTGGTCATTCAGGGAACTGCAATCGAACCCGGCACACAAGACCTCACCCGTGTTCATCCGGCGAGTACCGTGGGAATCATCGTCGGTCGAACTCGCCAGACCGTAGCCGACAGCGATGATCGGCTCACCTTTCTGAGGAACTCCGATTCGAGGAGCGATCGGGGTTGCGAGTGCGTCGGGAACATTGCGATCGAGCACGAGCACGGCGAGGTCTGCGCCGCAAATGCTGCGGCCCGGAAATGGCTCCAATCTCGATACACCGAAGACCTCTTTCGCATCCGCTGCCATCGTCGAGGCCACGACCTCGTAATCTTCGATCGGTGCGATCAAACTCGTGAAAAAGGGGCAGCTCGCGTCGTTGCTCGGTCCCTGTCTGTAGAAACAGTGTTTGGCGGTGAGCACGACGTTCGGGGTGATGAGCGTGCCGGTGCATTGCCCCATTCCGCCCCGCAATGTGATGCTTACAACGCCGGTCCATTCATCAGCGATCGGGCCTTCGAGCGACTGATGAACGGTCGCTTCATCGGCGTTCGCAGTGGTCGAAAAGCTACAAAAGATGGCGATGAGGAACAGTGTCCGAATGCTGCGCATTTCGTCTCCAAAACGAAGGGAAGCAGAATTAGGCAATTAACATACCATCGTTAAAAAACAGTCAGGCGGTACGCGACAGCCTGGAACTAGCCACGTTCCCATGGATCAGTCTTTGAAGTTGGGGTCTCTTTGCCTCGGTGGGTGGTAACTGAAGTCGCCACTCTTTGCCTCAGTGGGCTTTCCATTTGAACCGTACCGGGTTTGTCGGAGGCTTCAGAAATTGGGAGACTGGAGTTATGACAACACGGAAGAAGTCAAAGAGATATTCGCCAGAGGTCAAGGAGCGTGCCGTTCGTCTCGTCCAAGAGTCGGTCGCACACCATCCGTCCGAGTGGGCCGCGATTCGTTCGATCGCCACCAAGGTCGGATGCAACCCGGAGACGCTACGCAATTGGGTTCGCAAAGCTGAGCGTGACGCCGGAGAGCGCCCAGGCGCTACATCGGACGAGCAGGCGCGCATCAAGGAACTCGAACGAGAGAACCGCGAACTGAAGCGGGCCAACGAAATCTTGAAGAAAGCATCTGCGTTTTTCGCCCAGGCGGAGCTCGACCGCCCACTCAAGAAATGGTGACATTCATCGACGAGAACCGGGATGAATACGGGGTCGAGCCGATCTGCAGCCATCTGCCGATCGCCCCGTCTACCTACTACGATCATGTGCGAAAGCGCGAGAATCCCAAATTGCGCGCCGACCGCGTCAAACGTGATGAAGAACTCATGCCGAAGATCCAGACGGCGTGGGAGCAGAGCGACGGACTCTATGGGATTCGAAAGATATGGCGTCAGCTTCTTCGAGAAAAGGAGGAGGTGGCGCGTTGTA
>CAYFTY010001014.1:0-2037 GCA_964346045.1 uncultured Bradymonadales bacterium
GACGCCTGCCTGGCGGTGCTCATCGACGTGCTCAAGTCACACGGGACATTCGGCTCGCTGTACACCGACCGGGCCTCTCACTTCGTGCACACCCCGGAGGCCGGCGGCAAACCCGACCGCTCCAAGCCCTCGCAGGTCGAACGCATCCTCGACGAGCTGGGCATCGAGCTCATCGTCGCCTACAGCCCCCAGGCTCGAGGCCGCGGTGAGCGCATGTTTGGCACGCTTCAGGGGCGTCTGCCCAACGAGCTACGACGGGCCGGCATCACCGACTACGAGGGAGCTAACTGCTATCTCAACGACATCTATCTCCCCAAGCATAACCGCAACTTCGCCACAGACCCCGCACAGGAGGTGACCGGGTTTCTGCCGGTGGCCGGAGTCGATCTGGAGAGGGTGTGCGCCAAACGCTACGAGCGGAAGGTACGTCGAGACAACACGATTCAATTCGAGACGCAGGTCCTCCAGCTGCCGAAGCTCGACGGCGTCTCGACCCTGGCCGGGCGAAAGGTCGACGTCCGAAAGCACCTCGACCACACATTGGAGGTTCTGATTGGCCGGCGACTCGTGGCTCGATTCGAAGCAGACGACGCCGACGGAACGCTAAAACGACAAGAGGCAATCTAACGACAACCGGACACTTCACTTGTTAATGGAACCGGACATGTCGCTTTGCTAGTGACAGTCGAGTTGTACGAGCCGTGTGTGATCGGTTTCGGTGGCAGGTGTTGTGACAGGGCTGTTCTTGACGCACAAAAAATGGCAACCTGTGCGCAGTCCATCACCACGGCCACAGTGGCCGCAACGAAACGCGCAGGTTGCCATGCAAGAAACGTATCAGGATTTGATCAAAGATGTCAGCTCCCAAATTGCCGAGGAGTTGTTGGGCGAAGAGCAATGGCTCGATGAGCAGCGATTGATGCTCGATGAGAGGGTTTTCGAGCTCATGCTACTCATCGGACTGGCGACGCTTCATCGGGTATTCGTCGAGCTAGCCTGTCGGAAGGTCGAGGAGTGCCAGGACGCTGGAATGACCATCCACAAACGCAATACCATCGATATCAATACACGGATGGGCCGGGTTCCCGACGTGCCGTCACCGACGTTGCGTGACCGTGACACGGGCGAAACGAGTCGACCGATGAAAGACAGCTTTGGCCTACGGGGCAATGGAAAGACGCTGTCTCTGGAGCGTGCGTTGAGCGATTTTGGCTCGGAGAACTCGTACGGCGAAGCCGAGCGCATGTTCGAGGAGCACTACGGCTTCGAGATCGGTCGCACCAGCATCTTGCGAGTAACTCGCAAGGTCGGAGAAGACGCCGAAGAGTACCTCGAGAAGAGGCTGGCCTCCGTGGCCGATGAGTATGGCTTGCCACCCAGGGAACGTGCCAGGAGCGCAGACGCGCTGGTCGCCCAGCTGGACGGTTGCTTGATCCGCACCGGCGAGCTCAAAACAGCCCGCCAGGCGGGGCTGAGCGTCGAGGATGGGTATGAGCCCGACGATCGAGTCCGCGTTCAAGACTGGCGCGAAGTCCGCACCGGGCTTGTACGAGGGCTCGATGAGGTCGACTCGCTGTACGCGTGCCGTCGGGGGGACTATCAGACCATCTGCGACCAGCTATTTGCGCTGGCGGTCGAGCGTGGACTTACTCCGAAGACAAAGGTTGTCGGCTGCGGTGACGGGGGCAAGGGACTGATGGAAGCCATGCAGGTGGTGTTTGCGAGGTTCACCTTCGTTCTCGACTACTCCCACCTGAAGGGCCATTTTTATGAGACCGCTGAGGCGCTTGGAATCGAAGAAGACATGCGGCCTGATTGGGTCGAAAGCTTCATCGATGAGCTCTGGGAAGAAGATGTCGACGATTGGGACGACCAACTCGAGCGTATCCTGAGCCGGCTGCGCGAGCTCAACGAGGAATGCGAAAATAGCCGCCTTGAGAACCTCATCGACTATGTCGACAAGTTCTCAGACGCCATCCAATTCAGTCGCTTCGAAGACAACGGATGGCCAACCGGCTCCGGAGAGGTAGAAAGCGC
>CAYFTY010001015.1:0-2035 GCA_964346045.1 uncultured Bradymonadales bacterium
GGGAAAAGCCGCGCGAAAAGGCGTTTTCATCAAGCACGACGATGTGATCGAGGCGCTGCGCAAAGTCGACACGGTCGTCTTCGACAAGACTGGAACACTTACCGAAGGTCGCATGCGCATCGTCGATACTGGCGGCATCGACGACGAGATACTGACGATGGCCGCTGCGCTCGAACAAAAGAGCCACCATCCGATCGCCCGAGCCTTCGACCCGTGGAAAGAAGAATGGAGCGCCGACGTCAGCAGCGCCGACGTCCCCGTCGGCCCAGGAAACGTCAACAACTTCCACGAACACGCCGGACTCGGCGTCGAAGGTATCGTCCGTGGAAAACACATTCGCGTCGGCCGTCCCGATTGGCTCGGCGCCAATAAGATCGACGAGATTACCTCACGCGCGAACACGCCGCTTGCCATCGAAGTCGACGGCGAGCTCGCGGGTTGTGTAGCGCTCGGCGACGCGCCCCGTACCGAGGCACGCGAGGTCATCGAAAGCCTGCGCAAGCGGGGTATTCGCCCCCTCTTACTTTCGGGCGACCATCCCCAGGTCGTCGAAGCGACCGGTGTCGCACTCGGTCTCGACCCCGACAATTGTCATGGCGCTCAGACGCCCGAGATGAAGCTTGCTTTCATCGAAAAGCTCGAGCGCGACGGTCATCGTGCCGCCATGATCGGCGACGGAGTCAATGACGCCGCAGCACTTCAAGCCGCCCAGATCGGCATCGCCGTACACGGCGGCACCGACCTCAATCTGGTCGCGGCCGACATCTTTTTGACTCGGCCTGGTCTCGAGCCCGTGCTCGAACTTTTCGAAGGTGCTCAGGAGATCATGAGGGTCGTACGTCGCAATCTCATCGGCTCGGCGACCTACAACGTCGCCGGAATCACGCTCGCCGCGCTGGGCTTTGTGAGCCCGTTATTCGCCGCGATTGCCATGCCTGTGAGTTCACTTTCGGTGGTGCTATCATCACTGATTCAGAACCCTTTTGAGCGAAGGCAAAAGGCGGCGGAACGCGACGTCAAAACGCGCCTCGAAGTCAACCCCAAGCTCGAACCTGCGGAGGCATGAATGTCGATCCTCTATATTTTGGTACCTCTCGCATTCTTCCTTGCTTTCTGCGCCGTGCTCGCCTTTCGTTGGGCCGCAAAGAATGATCAATTCGACGACGTCGACTCACCGGCGGTGAGAATCCTCGAGGATTGAGCCTCGAGTTGATGAAGACCCCCGAAGAACTCATCGAAGCAACCCTGCCCGAATCTTCCCTCGGCGGCCGAACTCAGTTGAGCATCGACCCCGGGCAGCTTCTGACTTTCCCGAGACCGAGCACCGAGACCGAGCACCGAGAGCCGGAACCGACTTCTCGACTCGCAACGATCCACGTAGACTGGCTCGAATTCGCCCGCTGCCTTGGGGCATTCACTTTGCGCGAACCACACTGCGGCCCTGCGCCGCGTGCGATGCCGGGGTCTCCCATGATGAAGCTGCGTCCGTCCGTCGACAACGCGTCCAAAAATTTCCTTTTTCTGCTCCTGAGCCTCCTGACAGTGATCCTGGTCTATCCGGTGGTGACCTACGGAGACTGGGGGCGTATCGTCGTCGGTATCTCGATTACCGCCGTCTTGATCACGAGCCTGCGGGCCGTCTCGGACTCGAAACATTATATGAAGGTCGCGGTCGTACTCGCGATCCCGACCTTCATCTCAAACTGGATGATGGTGACGTATGAGTCTCAGTGGGTCGCCGTGATCACCTTCGCGCTCGGCGCGAATTTCTATGCCTTCATCGCCTGGCGCGTCTTTGTCGAAGTCTATCATGGCGAGGGTTTTCGCAAGGATCGCGTCTACGGGGCGGCGGCCGTCTACATTCTAATCGGCGCAATGTTCGCCTCGGCCTACGGCCTGATCGAAACCTTGCAGCCCAGCGCGTTTACGGGGCTCGATCCCGACCTCAGTACTCGTTCGAATCTCGTGTATTTTTCGTTTGTGACACTGACGACACTTGGCTACGGCGATATCCGCCCCGTCTCGGGCTTTGCCC
>CAYFTY010001016.1:0-2035 GCA_964346045.1 uncultured Bradymonadales bacterium
GATTCGCGACGGGAATGTCGAAGGAGCCGAAAAGGCCCTGAGCCAAACCGAACTCTGGATGTCCGACGATGAGCTAGAGCCGGCCGCTCTCGAACGGCGCAAGGCTCTCGAAGGAATGCTCGTTCAGATCCGGCAGGCGCAGAACGCTCTCGAGGATGCTGCAGGGGCGAGTCAGTGTGACGATGCTCGTGGCGCGCACGAGCGGGTTCGCGAGCTCAGCGAAACGTATGCCATGCAACTCAGTGAGTTAGTCGATAAGGCATGTACGCCAGTGAAACCCTCCGACGCCCGAGCGCCGGCTGTCGAGGCAAAACCTGCGGCCGGGGATGAAAAGTCGAAAGAGACCTACGAGCCTCAGAAAGAGACTGTGATACCGGACACGCAGCCTGAGGATGCGACGGCCGAAGAGCCATCTGAGAGCGAAGAGGCCGCCCCGAAAGACTCCGGGCCGGCCGAGGGTGATGAGTCAGGTGAAGACGCTGCCGACGAAGTCCCCGACGGCATGGCGCTTCCTCCGAAGCAAATCGAGTAGTCTCCGTCCGCATTTATTTACGACGAAGCACGATCTTGGTCTGGGCCAGGGCCGGCTGCCCGTATCCGCGGGACATCACCATCAAATATTTGCGATCCGGCGAAAAGCGCTTCTTGGTCAGTCGCTGGTGCCCGTTCAAGATCTTGTCCGTCTGATCGGCCGGGTAAAAGGTATAGGTGTTGATCAGCTTCTCGGTTCCCGGGACCGTGATGTCGTAGAAGCTGACGGCTGCCTGGAGCGTTCCGATCTTTTTCTTGCAGAAGGCCATGTACTCGAACTCCCAGTCTTCATCGCCCTCGGCGAAAAGCTCATGGGTGTTCGCTTTCTTCATGTGCTTGATCATCGCTTTATCCGATTTGAAACGGCTCGGGAAGCGGTCGGTGCTCACGATGATCTTGCCTCGGAATTTCTTCTCGGGGCTGATGGCAAAAGCATGAGGCATCACGAAGACCGTGAGTGCCATCCCGACGAGGATAGCGCTGAGAAGTGAGAAAGAACGGCGACGGATCGGTGAGGTCACGTGCAACTCCTTTGGGTACGACTCGCTGACGATGTAGATCGAGAAGGGATTTGACCCAGTATAGAGGATCCCCGGCATCTCGCTCAACGTCATCGGTCTGGTTCATGGAAGTGACGTGATCATGTCCGGACCTATTCAAATGCGCTGCGGCGGCGCACAATGTAGGGCCGTGTATGTTGCACGTCAGATATCGATCTGCTAGTTCATGACGCTCTGCGCGCGAGCGACGGCGTTTTTGACGCCGAATGATTGGATGTGTCGAGGAGTACTGTCGTGCTTTGTCATCAGTGCGGAAGCCCGGTCGAAAAAGACGCCGAGGTATGCCCCAACTGCGGGGCCGACCTCGTCAAATCAGTGCGTCGTTTCGATATTGCCACTTCGAAAGGGCTTCGGATTTCCCAGGAATTGAAGGCGATCAAGCTGGATGCCCAGCTCTTTCCGCCCGGTGAAGAAATCGCCGATCGCTTCGAACTCGGAGAAATGATCGGAAAAGGACCTTTCGGTGAGGTCTACCGCGCGCACGACAATGAGATCGACACCGATGCCTGCATCAAGATTTTTGACGAAGACGTAATTTCATCACCGTTGGATGAAGAGAAGTTCCTGAATGCGACCCGCGCGGCGCGCAGCCTGACTCAGCAAAATCTGGCGCGCATCCATGATAGTGGCGTGCATAAGGACCATCCGTGGGTTTCGATGCAATTCCTCGAAGGTCTGACTATGCGCAAGGTGATACGTCTGCGTCAGACCAAGGATGAGACGTTCGGACTCGAAGAATCGCTGCCCATTATCGAGCAGGTTGCCGCAGCGCTCGGCGTTTTGCCGGGGCAGCAACCTCACGGGAATCTCAAACCGGATAACATTTTCTTTCTGCCCGACCTCATCAAGGTCACAGACGCCTATCTGTCTGCGGCGCTCTCTCACGAGGTACTCGCCCAACGTCTCGCCGATAGCGCTTATCTGGCGCCCGAGCTGCACACACC
>CAYFTY010001017.1:0-2035 GCA_964346045.1 uncultured Bradymonadales bacterium
CACCCCGACCGAGCCCTGCAGGCTGCCCGGCGCAGGATCCTCGTCGGTCGAGACGATGATGCGGCCGATTTCGCGGATATCTTCAAGCATCTCAGCCCGCCTGAGCAGCGGCAATTCATCGAAGTCCTCTACAGCCAGCAGCAGGCGGCCGAAACGTTGCTCGAGCTGCCCGAGGGTATCCTCGCCGACATGCTAGAGCTTCTCGACGATCGCCGCGTGGCGACACTCATCGAGCGCCTGGCACCGGACGATGGCGCATATTTCATCGCGCAGCTCGACGAAGACCGCGTCAACCCCGTGCTCGAAGAACTCGAGCAGACGGCGCGTGAGCGCATCGAGTATATTCTCATCTATCCGGCCGAGTCGGCCGGTTCGATGATGACCAGCCAGATGCTCACGCTCGACGAGAATATGTCGGTCGAGGAGGCCATCGCGGCCATTCGTGAGCGCGCCGCCGAGTCTGAGTTCATCTTCTATGTCTACGTGGTCAACGAGGATCATACCTTTCTCGGGGTCGTGCCGATCCGCCGATTGATCACCTCGCAGCCCGAGCGACCCCTCAAAGAGTTGATGGTCATCAACCCGGTTGCCGTCAAGGCGACGGACGACCAGGAACAGGTTGCAGACGTCACAGCCCGCTACAACTTGCTGGCCGTTCCCGTCGTCGACGAGAAATTCACGCTTCTCGGCGTCATCACCGTCGATGACGTGATCGATGTGCTTCAGTCCGAAGCCACCGAGGATATGTACCTGATGCAGCTTCTCTCCGAAGAAGACCGCGTCTATTCGCCGGTGAAGACCTCGGTGCGCAAGCGATTCCCATGGATGGTGCTAAACCTCGGTACAGCGTTTCTGGCGGCCTCGGTGATCTCACTCTTCGAAAAGAGCATCTCGCAGGTCGTGGTGCTCGCGTCGTTGATGCCTGTGGTTGCGGGCATGGGCGGGAATGGCGGGACCCAGACCCTCACGGTCATTACCCGCGGTATTGCGCTTGGTGAACTCGAATACTCAGACGGATTCAAAGCGGTCGGCAAACAGGTTGCCGTGGGCGTTCTCGTCGGAGCAGGCGTGGGAATTCTCGCGGCGGCTGCGGCGTATCTTTGGAAGGGGAATGCGTATCTCGGGCTGGTGCTCTTTCTGGCGATGATCGCGAACCTTTCGATTGCGGGATTCGCCGGGGCAGCCGTCCCGATTTTGCTCAAGGCATTGAATCAGGATCCCGCGATGGGCGGGGGCGTGATGGTCACCACCTTCACGGATATCTGCGGATTCATGGTCTTTCTCGGTCTCGCGACTCTCTTTCTGGCATATCTGTGAAGATTGATTTTCCCAAAGAAAAGCATCTCGAATTCGAACCTCAACTCGAGCATGGAGGGCGGCTCGGCGCGGTCGAGGCGGCGCATTCGATCCTCGGATTCTACGGGGCGGACTTCGACCTGGACGAACTGCTCGTCGCATCGAGTGCTGCAGCCGCTCAATACGTCTACGACCCCGACTTGAATGGACATGAAGACGAGCGAAGGCTCTACTCACCCTATAGCAGTTACTTTTCGAACTACGGGGTTTTCGAGTCTTTGAGCCACTACACCGGATGGGAATTCGGAGAGCTGAATGGCCTCTCGCAGACCGACCTCAAGAAGCTCCTGATGTTCGAGATGGCCGACGGGCGACCCCTAATCTCGTTTGGGGTCGGAGGGCAACAGGTGCCTCAGCTGATCTACGGGTACGAGCGCGAAGGTCTGGAATTCACCCTGCAAATTCAGTCGCCTGAAGGAAAGTTCGAGTATCACTTGAGTGATGAAAAACTTCAGGCAGAGGATGAGGTTTTCGTCAATTATGCCGTCATCGTGCGTGCCGATGATCGCCATTGGTATCTCGAGCCCGAGCGACAGCGCGTCGCACTGCTGCGTTGGATGTACAAGCACTGGAACGCATCCAAAGAGTTCTTCCACGAGACGCGTGAGAATTACGCCTCGGGGCTGGCGGGTGTCGAGGCGTAATTCTCACGCGTCTCGTGGAAGAACTCTTTGGATGC
>CAYFTY010001018.1:0-2030 GCA_964346045.1 uncultured Bradymonadales bacterium
ACTCTCTTCTTGCTCAACGAAGATCACGACGCACTCGAATGGGCCATCGTTCAAAACGAATCTATGGATATTCGGCGCGGCGGCGCCAGTGACGCTCCTCTCGAAGACGATGCCTTTCAGGCGATCGAGCTCTTTGATGGCGATGAGCCAATCCTCTCCAACGTCGCCACCTATGTGGCGCACGAAGCTGAGGTCGTGAATATTGCTGATGTCTACAGCGAGACCGACGAATTCGATTTCGAGGGCCCCAGACGATTCGATGCGGCGACCAGCTATCGCACAAAGTCGATGCTCGTCGTTCCGCTCGAACACTACGAAGGCGGCGTGATCGGTGTTCTCCAACTCATCAACGCGCTCGACGAGTCTGGAGAACCGATCGAATTCGTCGGGCGATTCGAAGGACTGACGATGTCGCTCGCATCGCAGGCTGCGGTCGCCATCAAAAATGCCGAGCTTTTTGAAGAGCTCGAGCTTCAATTCGAGGCGATGATCCGTTCGATCGCCACCGCGATCGACGAGAAGAGCCCGTATACGGCAGGACATGTTCGTCGTGTCGTCGACATCACGATGCGCATCGCGAAGGCCATCCATCAAACGAAAGAGGGAAAATACGCGGACATCGAGTTCACGCCGAACGAGCTCAAAGCGATCCGAGTGGCGGCGTGGATGCACGATATCGGCAAGATTGCGACTCCCGAATGGGTGGTCGACAAGGCGACGAAACTCGCGACGATCCACGACCGCATCGAGCTCGTGCGCGAGCGCTTCGCCCGACTCGAAAAAGAGGCCGAGGTCGACTATCTACGAGCCTGTCTCGACGGAGAGAACGAAGACCAGGCCCGGCAGAGATACGACGCACGCCTCGAGGCACTGCGCGATGATCTCGCCTTTCTCGAGGCCGCGAACCTCGGCAAAGAATTCATGAAGGACGAGCACGTCCAACGCGTCGAAGAGCTTCGCGAGCGCAGTCTTCTTACCGACGACGAGGCCTACAACCTCAAGATCCGCAAAGGCACGCTCACCCACGAAGAACGCGAAATCATCAAAGACCACGCCCGTGTGAGCTACCGCATGCTCAACGAATTGCCATTTTCGAGACACCTCACCGATGTTCCTGAGATCGCCGCTTCGCATCACGAGAAGCTCAACGGCAAGGGCTATCCGCGCGGCCTCGACGCATCACAACTCGACATCAGGGCTCGCATCCTTGCGGTCGCCGACATCTTCGAGGCGCTCACGGCAGCCGACCGACCGTACAAGAAACCGACCCCACTCAGCGGCGTTTTGCGCATCCTCGGCTTTATGGTGAACGACGGCGAGCTCGATCCTGATCTGGTCGAATTCGGGCTTGAGAGCGGAGTCTTCGACGAGTACGCAAACGCCGAGGTCACCGACGCACAACGCGACCTCAAGCTCGTCGAGCAATCGCTTCGCAAATCTTGAATCATGAAGCCATACGCTGAACTCACCTACCGCGGTCAGGCTCTGCGACTGCGACGCCTGGCTGAATACGCGCTCTCTGAGCGCGCTTTCGAATACGATGACCTCCGCTTCATTTTCCACGGCGAGAACACCACGTTTCGGGTCGTTCGCGGTCAAGAGAGCTGGCTCTTGCGGATCCATCGGCCCGGCTACCAGACGACCCGGGCCATTGAGTCCGAGCTTGCATGGCTGCGTGCGTTGGCAGAAGACACCGACCTCAAGGTCCCCAGCCCCGTCGGTGAGCTACAAATTCTAGGGCTCGAAGGCATCGACACCGAACGACGCATCGCTCTTTTTGAATGGGTCGAAGGTCGCTTTCACAGCACGTTTTCGCCGGCCCGTATGCGACGCGCGGGCCGATTGATGGCGCATTTGCACGAGCACGGCGCAACGTGGAAGACCGATGATTTCGATCGCCCAAGACTCTCGGTCGACGGACTACTCGGCGAGGATCCGGTGATGGGCGGAAGCTTCGATCTCGTACCCGAGAACTACCGCTCGCTCTACGTCGAATGTCTCCAGGCACTCTACGAGCGACTCTCCCCACT
>CAYFTY010001019.1:0-2028 GCA_964346045.1 uncultured Bradymonadales bacterium
CGAGGGTTATAAAAGAGGTCGTGGGGGCTGTCAACCCGTGCCGACGAAATTCTGCGCCCCCTGATGCCCGTCTCTGGCAATCGCACCCATCCAGAGTGGGAGACGCTGGGCTGACGCGACCATGTCAAATTGGTAGCCTCTTCGCATCCAGAGGAGATGACACGATGCGGACTACCATCTATTTCATCGCGATACTCGTTTTTGCCGGATGCAGTGGCGACGCCCATGTTTCGCCTGTCTCGGAGGCAGACGCGGACGGAACGATCGACCCGAGTACAGATGCGTCTTCGACCGAAGAGCAGGCTGCGGACGCAGACATGCAAATCGCCGACGCGGGTGCTTTGCAGCAAGATCAGGGAAGCGTTCTGGTCGATATGGCAGCGGCACCTTCGGGTGCACTGAGCGAGCGCTATCCGTCCGACAATGGTATCGAAAGCGATCCCTCGGTTCTCTTCTACGACGACTTCGAAGAAGGCTGGGGCCGCTGGGATGGACCAACCAGCGACACGTCGTATCTGACGATGGAGGCAGACTCGTCGATCGCGAATTCGGGTTCGGGTTTTCTACAGTCTCGGGTTACCACCCAGGATCTCGAAAACGACCCGTATATTTCGTCGGCCTCGCGGGTTGGCTTCGACCAGGTCGAAGAGCTCTACTGGCGGTTTTACGCACGAATGCCCAACATAGCGCCGAATCCTCATCACTGGGTCCGCGTTTCGGCCGGCGACGATGGGTGGGAGTCGAGTGGACTCGCCAATACTGTTCCGCCCGGCGATCAGGGCTTCTGGTTCGATTTCGACATCAACAACGACGACGTCTTCAACTTCTATGTCTACTGGCATCAGATGCGCTCGGGGCGCTGTAACGACGGCAGTGCGACCCCGGGATGCGCCGGTGATCAGGGAACGACCTACTACTATGGCAATGTCTTCCGACCGCCCGAACAGACGCCATATCCACGCGACGAGTGGTTCTGCATCGAAATGCGTGCCAAAGCCAATCGTCCGGGGTCATCGGACGGTGAGCTCACCTTCTGGATCGACGACGAGCTGGTGGGAGACTACCGTCTGGGGCATCCCGACGGTACGTGGCTGCGAGCACAGTTTCACACGGGCGGCTGCGATTTTTCGGCCTGCACCGAGCCGCAGCCCTTTGAGGGCTTCAACTTTCGCACCGAGGCGGATGTTGGCTTCAAGGCCGTGGTCCTCGACGCCTACTATGAGAGGGGGTCGAGCTCGCGCAAACGCGAGCGCCTGACCGAGCGTGGCCTGACCGTCTCTGATGAACAGACCATCTGGTACGATGATGTCGTCGTGGCAACTGAGCGCATCGGCTGTCGCAGACCGTGAGCCGTTGTCGCTTCTGCCTGGGCGTGGTCTAATCCCGCATGCCTGTGCCGGGAAGTTTGATGAGCACGAACGAAGAAAATGCACTGTCCACACCGCCGGCCCACTGGATTGACGTCGCGGCCCGTCGCGATTCTTCGCCTCCGCCCACAGGATGGCAGAGAGACCTTCGCGCCGTCGCAGCAGTCATGTTCGCCGACCACTCGGGACCTCCCGAAGATGCACGTCTCAACTGGCTTTGCGCGCGTGTCGACGAGTTCGTAAGCGAGGTTGGCGGCAAAGGAGCGCTGGCGTTTCGATTGAGTCTCTTCGCGACGTCCTGGCTCGCGCCTCTCTGGTCGTTTCGCTTGCCACGACTTCGCAGGACCCCGTTCGAGGAACGCGTGAAAATCCTCGACCGATGGGAACGCAGTCCCTTTGGCATGAGCCTCTTTGCGATCAAGGCCTTTGCTACGATGCACTATTTCGAGCATCCCGACGTGGCCGCTGAGGTTTCCTTCGACCCGAGCGCGCCCGGGCTTGCGCATGAGGAAGATTGATGTCTCGCGGTGAATATATATCAGGAAGGGCGCACGAAGGCGCACTCTCTCTCGAATGCGATACGGTCACCGTTGGCTCGGGTGCGAGTGGTGCCGTCGTGCAGCAAAGCTCAGCGAGGCGGGTGAGCGGGTCATCGTCGTCG
>CAYFTY010001020.1:0-2023 GCA_964346045.1 uncultured Bradymonadales bacterium
CGTCGGCAATCCAGCACGTCAGATCGGGTGGGTCTGCCGCTGCGGTGAGCGACTTTCTGAGCACAAGCCTATCGTCTGCGAGCGCTGCGACCGAAAATACGTGCATCGCGTCGACTACCTCGAACTCGTGAGCGAATGAAGGTCCCCTTCTTTGATTTTGAACGCGAGGACGACGAGGTTCTCGATGCCATGCGCGAGGCCTGCGATCGTGTATTGCGCTCACGGCGCTATATCGGTGGGCCCGAGGTCGCTGCATTCGAAGAGCGATTTGCCGCGTATTCGGCGGCCGAGCATGCCCTTGGCGTCTCGAGTGGTACCGATGCGCTTCTCGTGACTTTGATGGCCCTGGGCGTTGGCCCCGGCGACGAAGTCATCCTGCCCGACCTCACCTTCTTTTCACCTGCGGGTTGCGTCGCGAGGCTGGGAGCGACGCCGGTTTTCGTCGACATCGATGCCGATTCGTTTGCGATCTTGCCCGAAGCCGTCGAGCCAGCCATCACCGAGCGCACGGCCGCGATCATCGCGGTCCATCTCTTTGGGCAGATGGCCGATATGCAGCGGCTCGTCGACATCGGTAACTCCCATGAGATCCCGGTGATCGAGGATGCTGCTCAGGCGGTCGGCGCGCGCCAGCGCGGACATCACGCCGGGACACTCGGCATCGCCGGTTGCTTCAGCTTTTATCCGACCAAGAATCTCGGTGCGGCGGGCGACGGCGGAATGGTGATTACCGACGATGACGAACTCGCAGACCGCATTCGACTCTTGAAGAATCACGGAGCGCGGCCGAAGTATCATCACCTCGAGGTCGGCGGTAACTTTCGGCTCGATGCGATCCAGGCGGCGATCCTCGCGGTGCGGCTCGAGCATCTCGAGCGTTGGACGGATTTGCGTCGTCAGAATGCACGGCTCTATCTCGAGCTTCTCGACGATGCCTCCGTCGTTTTACCCAACACCAAACCCTACAACGGGCCCCACACCTATCATCAATTCTGCATCCGTTCGCATGAACGGGATGCGCTGAAGATTCGTCTGCAAGAGGCTGGTATCGGCACGATGATCTACTATCCATCGACCCTTTCAGATCAGCCAGCGTTTGATGGACTTGCGAAACGATCGACACCCGAGGCTCATCTGACGGCCGCTGAAATACTCGCGCTTCCGATCTTTCCGCATCTCACGCCGCGCGAGATCGAGTACGTCGCCGACGTGACGAGAGAATGCGTGTTCGCTGCATGAAATGCTCTTTCAGGTCGTCTCGAGAATCGAGGAAGGAGGAAGTCGCAACGCAAAGGGCTGGCGGCCGAATACCTGTCTAGATCAACATGTACCCGGCCCGTCCGAAAACTTGTTCCTCTTGTTCCTCTTGCTCCCCCTCTGACAAGGATGCCGAGGTCCGGAATCTCTCTTGCGACGGCGTCATTCGAATCGCGCGTTTGCGCGAAGTCCGAGGCGAGGCGAGATCAGGCTGTTTCTTCGGAGAGTTCTGCGACCTTTTTGCGCGCGGTCGAAAGCCTTCGCAGCGCCGCAATATTGAAGCCGGCACGCCGTGTGACGGCGTCCTGGGCTGCGGGGCTAAGCTCGGCGTTGTAACCCTCGTTGAAGATCTCGGCGAGCAGTTCGATACCCTGTTGGATTTTGCCGTTCATCACGAGCACCTCGGCGAGGTTGACCCGCGTGTTGCGGTCTTCCGGGTCGAGTTCGTGCGCTCTCGAAAGCGACGCGAGACTCTCTTCGTGCTTTTCGAGCTCCCGCTTTACGATCCCTCGCAGAGTCCAGTACTCCGAGACTTCGGGGGCCATATCGACCAGCAAATCCAATGCTAACTCGGCAGGTTGCCAGCGCTCACCTTTGTAGTGATCGTAAGCCCGTGCAGCCACGAACCGGCTCATTTTTTGGCTCATGTCATTCATCGTTTCCTCAAGGCCTCAAGACAAATTCGCTCGCGATATCAAAAGCCTGGCCACCCGAAAACGACGGGTCGAGCACGCCGATCAGAGCGTCGCGCCGGGCTTCATCATCA
>CAYFTY010001021.1:0-2016 GCA_964346045.1 uncultured Bradymonadales bacterium
GGGGGCTTTGTCGCATCGAAGCATATCTTCGATCGGCCCCCAGACACCGCGGCCGCCACCGGTACCAATGAAGGTATGATAATCATCGTCGCAGACGAGAGCCTCGCTTCTGCAAAGCTGGTCACAGGTCACGGGGGCGAGTTTGTTGCCCTGCACTCGAGTGTGCATTACGCGCTCTTCGTCTTCGCTTTCATCGCTTTTGTCGTCGATGCCCGCGTCCTGCTCGCCCATGTTGTACACGACCCCACGTGTCGAGCGGGTATCTTCACCGGCGTCGGCGGTCTCGACGGTCTCGACGGTATCGTCGCCGCAGGCCCATGCCAGCGAGGTCAAAAGAGCTAGAATCCCCAGATGAACCCGCATCGTGTCCTCCGTCCAACCAAACCACTCTACCCCAGTCTCCTATAGTATGCGGGTTTTTGCCAGCCGACGCAGATTCTATTTCACTTTCGAGAGGAGGTCATCGATGTTGACGCGTTCGGCGAGCTCGGAATCGAGACTCTTCGAGCGCTCCCAGAGAGTTCGAGCGAGCGTCTCATCCGACATTTTCGAATATGCGAAGAGCCCCAGTTCGTACGACTGCCGAGCCGAGAGATTGTCGCGTTCGGCGAGCTGCCGGGCCCGTGCCGAGACTCGGTTTCGTTGCGTTTCGACGCCCCATCCGGCCCGTAATTGACCGAATTCGGCCTCAAAACCAGTCGGACGAATCGTGCGGGCAGCGATGAATGCGTCTTCGGCTTCTTTGTACTTCGCCTGAGCAAGGCGCATCTCGCCGCGTGCGATTAAAGTCTTGTACTCGGCTTCGGGAGCTGAAGTTTTCGTTTCAACCGCCGCAGCTTCGGGCTGCGAATCGGTCGCATCCTTCGATTCGGTCTCCGAAGGCTCAGTTTCGACAGGAGCATCCTCGGCTGGCTCGGGATCGGGCGCGAGACTCGCCAACGCGACTCGTGGGGCTTGTGAGACGGACTCCGAAGCCAGCTGGATCGTGCGCTCCATCGGAGAGACGAGGTTCTCGGGGCCGAGTTGCGTCTTCACGCGTTCGAGTTGTCTGCGCATATCCGCCGCCCGGATTCCTTCGAATCCCACGTAGGCAGGATCGAGCGCGATCGCACGCTCCCACGCGGCGATGAAATTCTGCTGAGATTCGACTTCATCGGGATCCCACTGCAGATAATAGGCACCATCGAGAAACCAGACGTTGGGGTCATCGGCGCTGGCCTCTTTGAGCTGATCGAGAAGCTCGCGCGCCTGATTCTGCATACCCAGTCGGACATAGCCCCAGGCGAGCCGGTCGGCGACCCGGCTCTCGAGACCTTTTTCGGTTACGTCTTTCTGATAAGCCGCCACCAATTCGAGGTAGCGACCCGAGCCGACATAGACGCTCTCGATACGCTCGATCTGAGTGCTGATGTCCGGCTGTTCGAGAAGTTTGTCACGATTCTCCTCGAAGCCTTCGAGGATAGGTTCGTAGACACGACGCTGGGAATCCGATAGTTGAGGGCCCGGATCGGGGATCTCGGCCGGTTTTGCGCGGTCGGTCTCCAGTCCCGAGAAATAGACGACCTCTCGTTGATCCGGGAGTACCCCGTCGGTGCAGCCGGCCAGGACCAGAAGAAGCATCAAAACCGAAAAACGTTGCCACATGTCGAATTCCTCAAGAGCGTCCAAAACGCAGGGCTCCGTGTTAGCCTATCTCGGTCTCGGTTCCAACCTGGGAGACCGCATCGCAGCCATTCGCTCGGCGGTCGCCGAGATTGACCGTCTCGACGACACCGACCTCGTCGAGGTGAGTAGCCTCTGGAAGACACGTCCGAAATACGTTCTCGACCAGCCCGATTTCCTCAATGCCTGCGCCGCAATCCGAACAAAGCTCGAGCCCGAAATATTGCTCGACGAGCTCTTGAAGATCGAAAACGCCGCGGGCCGTCGACGCGAATACAAAAACGGACCGCGCGCCATTGATCTCGATATTTTGCTCTGGGGAGACACGATCATCGACGAGCCGGATCTGACGGT
>CAYFTY010001022.1:0-2011 GCA_964346045.1 uncultured Bradymonadales bacterium
GGTTGCGCAAGGGGCTCAACAACTCAGCGTTCTTATGTTCGAAGCGGATGACTACGAGCGTGCCCTACGATGGGGACGGGTTGCCGAAGAGTTTTCAGAGATGGCCTACGAAGTGCGGGGTCAGCAGGTTCTGCCGGTCTATGTGACCAGTCAGATCAATCTCATTTACTTTCACGAGCGAAATGGCGCCTACGCCAATGCCGAGGACGCGCTCTTCAAAGCGCTCGAGGTCGTCGGCGACCACGAAGACATTCTCTTACGCGGCAAACAATTCTACGAATCGTGCCGCAAGCAGGCCGACACGCGGCTCGACCAGGGTAATTTGCCTCGTGAGGAGGTCGAAGAGGGCTATGCCGAAATCGTCGAGCGTCTCGAGAGGATTCAGGGCGACAAGACGGATTCGTGAAAGGCGATGCGCGCGTCCAAAATGCGCTTATTCTCTCGTGTGGGATATACACGATTCGTCAGCAAGACCGCGACGCAACGCCGGGCCGTATCGATCCAGAGTGACGTGCCCGTAAATCCTAGATGTCCAAAGGTCGTATCGCGACCAAAACCGCGTCCGACGCTGGTTTTTTCGCCACTCGGGGTATCCCAACCACCGACGTGGTGACCGGCGCCGCGGGCAGCATCGGACCACGCCCAGCGTAATGTCTCGGGGCGCACGATGCCCTCGTTTCCGTGATAAATTTCGAGCATGTGCGTACCGAAGCGTCGAAGGTCGAGGGCGGTGCCAAAGAGCCCCGCGTGACCTGCCACTCCCCCCTGTATCCAGGTGTTTTCGTCGTGGACTTCTCCCACGACCGGTCGTCCCCGCACGGCACAATATTCGGTCGCAGCCGCGCTTTCGATCGGGGTGTCGCCACGATGCACGCTTACGAAACGAATCGAATCGAGCCCCAGTGGGTCTGAAATCTCGTATTCGATCGCCGATGCGAGTGAACCCCCATAGATCTTCTCGAGAATGCGGCCGAGTAGGATGTACCCGAGGTCCGAGTAGGCATGGGATTCACCGGGCGGCTTACGCTCGGTGCCGAGGATGTCGCTCAAGATCGCGTCACGCGTGCGCTCGACATGGCCGAGGTCGTTCTGCATCGGATAGCGCTCATAGTACTTTTCCCATGCGGGTAGCCCCGAGCTGTGTGTCATCAGGTCGAGGATCGACGGCGACGGCCCCTGAAGTGAGAAAAAGTCGGTGACCGGCGTGGATGGGTCTACAACCCCACGGTCAAAGGCGATCAGAGCCATGGTCGCGGTGAAAACCTTGGTGATGCTCGCAAGGTCGAATGGCGTGACGTCTGAGACGGGCATACCGCTCTCGAACGAGCACACGCCCATGAATCCGTGGTCGGTTTTTTCTTCGAGTCTTACGGCCCATTGTGCTGCTGCAAAGGTGTGCTCGACTGGCAGCTCGTCGAGTCGCGTCGCTCGTTCATGCTCGAGCGCGCGATGAATAGCAATGGGGTCGATGAAGTTCATGGTGCCACCGCGTCTCGTTCAAAGGTCACGAGACCCCCATCGGCATCGACTTCGACCGGCACGCCCATGGGAATTGCCGTGTTGCGAGGGCCGTGTCCCATCGGAAAATCGGCTACGACCGGGCAGCCAAACTCGCTTGCGAGGCCTTCCACGAATGAGGGGATCTGGTCTTCCGAAACGTAGACGTCGGCACATTGCGTAAACTCGCCGAGGACGATCGCCGCGGGTTTCGATGCCTGCTCGCTCAAGCGCATCGTCGAAAACAAGCGATCGAGCCGATAGTCCGACTCGCCGACATCTTCGAGAAAGAGCACCGAACCATTGAGATCAGGGCAAAACGGACTCGCGAGCATGGCGGTGACCAACGAGAGATTCCCCCCGAGCGCGATACCATGGGCTCGACCGGGCTGAACGACTCGCACCGGGTACGTCAGCTCATCGCGAGATCGTCCGGCGAGAGCACGACGTGAGGCCTCCAGATCGTGATGCTGCAGCTCGAAGCTCTTGAGTACTGGTCCATGGAGGGTCGGAA
>CAYFTY010001023.1:0-2010 GCA_964346045.1 uncultured Bradymonadales bacterium
CTTTCGAAAGCATCATGGTTGCCGCGCAGCTTTTCGGGTTGGAACACCTCGAACTCGTGCTCGAGAGCGGCCTTCTTCACGGGCGGCGGCGTCACCTTTTTCCCCCGACCGGATTTGCGATCGGGTTGCGTGACCACGCCGATGACCTCGTGTTCGCTCAGGGCGAGGGCTTCGAGTGAGGGCACGGCGAAATCGGGGGTGCCCATGAAGACGATTCGAAGTGTCAAGAGCCTACCTCTTCTTCGACTTCCTCGTTTTCAATGGCGTCCAAGATCTTGCGGTATTTCTTCATCGCGCGCCGTTTCTTGAGATGGCTCATGCGGTCGGTGAAGAGAACGCCGTCGAGATGATCGATTTCGTGCTGCATCGCGACAGCCAGCAGCTCCTCTCCGGCGATCTCAAATTCCTCGCCCTTTTCATTCAGGGCTCGCACGGTCACCTTCCTGGCCCGGTCGATTTTCTCGTAGAGGCCTGGAAAGCTCAGACAACCCTCTTCCCACGTGATCTTTCCTTCGCGCTCGACGATCTCGGGATTGATGAGCACGACCAGGTCCGAGTCTTCTTCGGGCTTGGAAATGTCGATCACCGTGACCCGCTTCAATACGCCGATCTGCGGTGCCGCAAGACCGACACCTGGAGCGTCATACATCGTGTCCGCAAGATCTTGGACGAGCTCTCGGACCTCGTCATCGACTTCTTCGACGTCCTTGCACTCTGTCGTGAGCACGTCGTTCGGATAGAGAACAATGTCGCGTACTGCCATGTTTTCCTCGATATTCAATCAGCGAGCGCAATCCACTACGTAGATCGTTTACTTCACGAGCACAACCAATGGAGGGCTCGATTACTTCCGTGTCGTCTTGTCGAGATAGTCCGCCCGAAGCGACGGATCGCCAAGGACCGCCCATGCATCTTCGAGGGCGTCTCGAATCTCGGCGAGTTCTTCATGAAAGCGATGTGTGAGGTCGAAATCCAGTGTCTTTTCAGACCAGAGACGAGTCTGGTGATGAAAGGCATCTCGGATCGTCGAAGTCTGCGCGCCGCGGGGAATGTCGAGGACCGCGAAATAATCCTCATGGCGCACGGCACGAAGCATGCGTCGAAGCTCCTGTTCACCGACCGTGTCCCGAACCGGCGCTTCATATCGCTCGCCGAAGATGTCGCGAGCCCCGAGGCGCATCGGGCCGTCATCTTCAGGAATCTCTTCGAGCACGTAATCGTCGTCCGGTTGAGCCGTCTCTTCATCGAGACCGCGTACGATCTCGCTGGTCTCTGTCTCCCACGCATCCGACCCCAGCATGTCTCGGAGTGTTGCGACCAGATCCCGCGTGGTCGTTTGTTCATTGAGCCAGGCATCGACCGCAAGCGCTGAGCGATCGGCATCCGATGCGTCATCGGGGCAGATCAAAATAATCGGTGTGAGCTCTCCGAGAGGACGCTCACGAATCGCATGGATCAGGGCCACGGGCTTTCGCGACGAATTATCGTCGACGAGCACGACGGCGTCCGGAGGCGAGCTCTCCAACTGGCGTACTCCTGCCGCCGGGAGTCTGGCTGACACCGTTTCGACTCCGGAGCCCACGGATGCCTGCACATCTCTGGCCCAGGATTCGGCCGGGCGTCCGATGAAGAGAATCTGAATCAAATCGTCTCTCGTCGAAGTTCTACAAGCCAATCACTGAGACCATTATAATCGGCGGGACCGGCTGGGAGCACGTTTTCTTGCGCATCGACGCGTTCGCGCCAGGTCTGTGCCTCCTGCAGGCGTTCACCGACCGGCGCCTCGACATCCAGATTGCAATCGGCCCACGAAGCGAGCTGGGTGAGTTCGAAACCGATCGTCCCGCGAGATAATGCGTGGGCGGACAACGCCCATCGCAACGAGTCGTTCGCCCATGTTTTCTGCATGGCGCTTGCACGTTCGGCTCGACGACTGGCATCTGAGCTCAGTTCGAGCATGAAATGGACCATCGTCTGGGAGAGCGCCCTCTCGAGCACCCCGAGCAAAAA
>CAYFTY010001024.1:0-2010 GCA_964346045.1 uncultured Bradymonadales bacterium
CCTGAGTCCGGGCGATCTCTCCGAGATAGAGGAAGCTGCCGCCCACGTTCATCCGATCGCCGCCGCCGCGCGCCATTTCGGTCGCGCGGTCGAGCATGAGGCGCGCCCCGGCGAGATCGCCCTCCTGGATCATGAGGTAAGCGCGGGCCCTCAGAGTTTGTGCCAGCCAGTGACGGTCGCCTTCTTCGTCGAAGACACGCTCGGCACGGTCGAGATGAGGATAGGCCGCATCAAAATCGCCCTGCAGGCCGCGGTTCCAACCAATGCCCAGCCAGAACGTGCCAAGACCAGTGCGTTCACCGTGTTTGACAAGCTCGGCTGCGGCCTCTTCGAGCACTTCATTCGAGGCTTCGAACGATTTCGATCTCAAGATTTTGGCGCGCAATCGGGCAGCTTCGCCCAGCGCCAACCAGTGCCCTACCTCAGATGCTTCTTGCTGCACCGCCTCGGCCTCAGAAAGCGTCACGCGAGTACTCTGCGAAAAACGCACCCAGAGCTCTGCGGCTCGAGCCAGCGGACGCTGACGCCGCACGGCCTCGTCGGATGCAATCTCTTCGATCTCGCGATGCCGGTCGATGAGCCGTTGCGCCGACGGATTCATGTCGTGGTGATGATATCGAATCGCAGCGAGCCCGAGTTTCTCGAGGGCCTCGTCATATCTGCCGGCCTCAAAGAGATGCCGCCCGGCTCGCTCGAGCACAGCCGGATTCCTGATAGGCGAGTGCGTGGCAATCAGGTTGTCGGCACAGATCGAACTGAGTGATTCGAACCATCCTCGAGCTTTGCTGAATTGCAGCACGGCCTGGTGAAGCTCCTGATCCGTGAACGCGTAGGTCGCTCGGTCGCTCAGATCATCTCGCCCGATCAGACCGTGACGGATCGCTCGCTCGAGAAAGTCGTCTCCGAGCTGGAGTCCGGCACGTTTCGTCACCTGACGCCACTCGCGAATCGAAAAATCGACCCCGACCATCGCTGCCAGCACGAGCGCGCGGCGTTCGGGCTCATCAAAGAAGCCGAATAATTCTTCGACGGCCTGCCCGTCTGCCTCACTGGGACTTTCCAGACGGCTTTCGGGCACGAGTTCATAGGCCCCGGCGCCGTAGCGAAGTTCACCGCGCTCGACCCAGCTCGTGAGTACACGCACCGCTGTGCCCGGTCGTCCATCGGCGACGTCGACGGCCAACGAGAGCGCTTCATCGTCGAGGTCGACGAGCTGTCTTACAACATCACGGATCTCTGACTTTCCGAGCCGCTCGAGCTCGACGCGAGCCACCGCTTTCGACCACTCGAGCTCGCGCTCGGTCGTGGCGACGACGAGAATCCGAGCATCCGAATGGTATGAAACGAGGTCCTGAATGACTCCACGGTCGCCCGGTGCCTGGTGGAAATCATCCAGGACCACGATCAGAGGTTTCTGAGTCGAGATACGCGCAAGGGCTCGGCTCAAGACTCCTCGTCGTTCTTCGTCGGTGACCATTCTCGATGAGCTTTCGACGAGAAGGTCGGTGAGTAGCACGCTGTCGAGAAGGTCTCCCTCGTCGAAGGACTTTCCCTCTGAGAGTCGGTCGCGAATGCGAGGTAGCGCTCTTTCTTTGCTCAGTCCCGAGACGGCAAATTCTCGAGCCAGCGCGCTTTCGAGTGCCGACATGCCGGCGCGAGCCCGGTACCGCACCACGATATTCGCAGCTGCACCAACCTCGTCGGCGAGTGCTACACACCATTGCGCGCAATGACTGGTGCCCGCACCCGCACCACCACGAATTTCGACGATCTCGAGACCCGACTGAAGCACCGCCTCGAGTGATGTCCAGAGTTGGTCGCGTGCTCGATCGTAATTGATCAGACTCGGCCGCAGGTGGCGCACGAGCGAAAGGCCGACCCCGCGGGAATCACGGAGCGGCATTTTGCGTCGCCGCCAGTCGAGCGGAAACGGCGGCGGCTGCCAACGGCCTGCTCCCCTGGTCGACCGCGTATTCCCAAACTCGAAGCTCGGGATGATGTAGGTCGGCT
>CAYFTY010001025.1:0-2009 GCA_964346045.1 uncultured Bradymonadales bacterium
CGGTGACACCGCAGGTGAACCAGCGCCCGGTGTCGACCCTTTCGAAGGGGCCTTGTGGCAAGCGGTCGGGGATCTGCCAGAAGGTGGTCTCGCCCCAGCAGGCAATTTCGCCCTCAGCGTCGAGCGCACAGGCGTGATCGAGGCCGACGGCGACATCGACGAACTCGCCGCCGGGTACCTGGTCGATGCCTTCGATGTCCTCACCCCAGCATTCCAACGAAAAGTCGTCGCGGATACCACAGGTTAGTCCGAATGCCGCGTCGATCTGAAGGAACTCGCCGGCCGGCGGCTGAGCTGCACCGGTATTCGAGCTCTGGTCGCCCCAGCACTCGACGGTGCCATCTTCGAGACGTCCGCAGTTGTGTGACGCGCCCGAGGCGAGCTCTACGAAGCTGGCGTCGGGTACGTCGAGTTGCCCGCTCCCCGAATCGCCGAAGCACTCGACGGCCTCCGTCTCGAGCAAGAAGCACGCGTGCGAGCGACCGATACTGATCTGAGTGACCGCAGCATCGAGCGCAGCAGGCGGCGTGGAAGCTTCGGCAGATCGGCCGCCCCAGCAGACGACATCGGCGCCGGTGGCCCCGCAGGTCATCGAGAAACCCGACTGGATGACGTCGAAGCGCTCGGGTGCGTCGGTGGGAATGTAGGCTCCGTCTCCGAAGCAACGGGCGCTCTGGTCGCGAAGGGTGACGCACCCAGTCGCGTCACCAATCGAGAAGGTCTCGATCCCGGCGTCAGCCGAGATGATCTGACCGAATTCGTTGTCTCCCCAACAGGCGAGCTCGCCCGTCTCACGCATGGCGCAGGCGTGGTTGCGCCCCGAGACCAGGGCAACGAACGTACCATCCGGCGGATCGAGCACGCCCGATTCTGTAATACCCCAGCACTCGAGCGCTCCTTCGGAGTCGATGGAGCATCCGTGCTCGGCGCCCACCGAAATCGCCACATTCCCTTCGTTTTGCGGTGCGTCGAGATGAACGCGCTCGTTACCCCAGCAGCGAATCGACCCGCCTCGAGTGAGGGCGCACGCGTGCCGCTCGGCAACCTCGACATCGACGTAGTCTTCACCCTCGGGCATGTCGAGTCCGGAAGCACCGAAGCAACGGATCTCGCCGTCAGCCGTCACGGCGCAGGCGCCCGTGGTCTGAACGTCCAGAGGCCTGGCGAGCGAGACATCCACGAACTGGCCTTCGGGCACGTCCCCGAGGCCAGCACCGAGACCTTCTTCCCAGCAGTTCATGTCGCCGTCTGTCGAGATGGCGCAGGCGGCTCTCGATCCGACGGCCACGCGGGCCCATTCGCCATCGAGCACCTCGCCTTCGTCGAGATCGGTGAGTGTGAATACTTCTTCGCCCCAGCAATGAAGCCGATCCCCGCTGTCGATTGCGCAACTCAGACTCGTGCCGGCGCTCACGCGTGCGAATTCGCCGGTTGGCGCGTCGGCGGCGCCGTACGCGTTCGATCCCCAGCATCGCACGGCGCCGTTGAAGACTCCGCACGAATGACGCGCACCTGCGGCAATTCCACCGGTGAGTTCGGCAGTGTCGCCCCCGAAGACATCGGACTTACCGTCGGTGTCGTTCACAGGATCCGTTTCACTCTCAGCGCTGTCTGCGCACCCTGCGAGCAACACGATCGAGAGCATCAAGTTGGTCAGCTTCCAGTAATTCATGTTCGTCTCCTGATGATTCTTCATGTAACCACACACAGGCTGTCATGTCGATCAATCGGTGAACACTCAAAGTTGCTCAAAGACCGCAAGCCTGCCGCACGCTCGCAGCACCATCAGGGGCCCGATGCCGAGATCGTAGCGCCGATCGAGATAGCCGAACTCATCGCAGAGCCCCTATGAGGAATGCCACCTGTGTATCAATAATGTCAGAAAGCGTCTGGGAAGCTGAGATGGTTCGATTCTCATCGCATGGTCGTCGATGGGGATCGAAACCCAGCGGTTGCCGCCGAACGAGGCATTCTCCTGCTCGGGATCAGTGGCGAGCGGTTGCGTAAGC
>CAYFTY010001026.1:0-2002 GCA_964346045.1 uncultured Bradymonadales bacterium
TCCTGCCCCACCCCAGGCTTTGCATCCATTCGTGATGCCGTCGTCGTTTCCGCCGCCGCCACCACCGCCGCCGCCGCCTCCTGCGCCGGGCGTTCCTGTGACGCCGTCTTCGCCGGGTGCGCCGACCCACGTGGCGCCGTCGAACATTCCACTGCCGTCGCCTCCAGCTCCCGGTGAACCACTCATTCCTGCTGAGCCGTCATCGCCCACTACCCCGGGCGCACCGCCGACTCCGCCATCGCCGCCTTCGGTACCGCCCTCGCCTTGGCCGCCGTCGTCACCCGAGCCATTATTGAATCCGGGTTCTCCGCCCAGACCCCCGGTGCCTCCGTCGACGTCTCCGCATTCGGGCGTTCCGCCTGCGCCGGGGTCGGGTGCATCACTCGAGCTCTGATTGCGACACGAGAGGCCGAGGAATCCACCGTTATCCTCAGGCGCGTTCTCGCCTTTGGCTCCACCGACCCCACCGTCGCCCTGCGCTCCATCTTCTCCGCTTGCTCCGTCCCCGCCGGTGCCGCCCTGGATCCGTAATTTTTCGATCACGACCCCCGGGCTATCTTCGAGGTAGACGGTAACCACCGTCTGGCCGGGTTCTTCGGCCATGCCTGCTTGAACTTCAAAGTCGAAGAGCCTGGTCTCAGACTCGATACCCACCCCAGAAATGGCAGGAACTCCGCCACGGATGGTCGTTTTCGCGCGGCCGTTTCGATCCCAGCCGAAGCCATAGCCTCCGGCAATGCTCACGCCGTCGACGAGCTCGAACCCGCCTTCGGTAAGGCTCTCCCCAACCAGAACCCACGTCTTGCCCTCGGCTTCGGCGACCTCGAGCGCCGACGCAATCGTCTGCTTGGGCAGCGCTTTGGTCCCCGGATTGCTATCATCTCCAAACGACGACACAAAGACGCTCTGGGATTCGTCGCCGTCGATGCCATCACAGTTGGCATCAAAGAAATTCGGATCCGGGGGGTCTTCTCGTTCGGGCGAACACGTTCCGAGGTCGGGATCCCCCATATCTTCGTCGGGGAAGACCACATTATTTGTGATCCCGGTCCCCATATCCTGCGTGTTGTTGGCGTTGTTGCCCCCGTCCGAGCCGTTTTTGGTGCCGTTGAAGGTATTCTCGCCCAGCAGTGCAGGTCCACTATCTTCTCCGCATGCCATCAAGGCGATGACGAATACGACGAGCAATGGGTAATGGGCGGATCGGTAGGCCATACTCAGATGGTACGACCGCCTCGAAAACGGGTCAAACTTCACGAGGCAGCCCATCAGCCCGCCAGTTCGGCGGCGCCGGTCTCGAAGCGAATCACCGAGCGGCCCTGACCGGTCTTCTCGACGACAATGCGAGAGTCCACCATATCGCGCAGTGCCTCGACGTGGCTAATGATCCCAATCTGGCGCGTTCCATCGTGATGCAGCTGGTGTAACGTATTGACCGCCATCCGCAGCGAGTCTTGATCGAGGGTACCGAAACCCTCGTCGAGTAAGAGGGTCTCGACCGGGAACTCGACCCGCCGATAGTCCGCCAGAGCCAGAGCGAGTGCGAGTGAGACGAGAAAGGTCTCTCCGCCCGAAAGAGTCGTGAGCGGACGCTCGGTGCCGGCCTGATAGCGATCGACCACGGTAAAGTCCAGAGTAAGAGCGCCATCGACCCGGGCGACCGCAAGCTCGTAGCGCGGATGCAGACGATCGAGGCGCAGATTGGCCTTCTCGATGAGGCCTTCGAGGTTCAGCGTCTGCGCGTATTGCTTGAAACTATCGCCGTCATTGACGCCGATGAGCTGAGCGATCGGCACCCACGTATCGAGCTTTTTTCGCAACGCTTCGAGCTCGGCTTCCTTCTCGGCGAGCTTCTGGCGCGCCTCGTCGTCGGCGCGGCGTTTCTCCTCGAGCGCCCCCAGGGCGCGCGTCTGGTCTTCGATCGACTTTTCCAACTCGCGCACTCTTGCGCCAACCTCGGCGATATCCTCCGTTTCGAACTCGGGCTTTCCTTGCCGATGTT